>JAZGAY010000056.1:0-3281 GCA_036475985.1 Candidatus Brocadiales bacterium | reverse complement strand
ACAGTTTTAGACAAAGCGAAATTTTATCCATATTTATTCCTTCCCAAAAGTTTTTGGCATTTCCAGCAACCCCACACCGTAAAATAAATATTTATAAGTGTTTATCTTCCTCGGCAGAAGACGCAGAGGAAGAGAAAAACTTCTTAGCTAATAGACATACGGAAAAAAGACTCTCGGGCCGGAAAACCTTCTTTGGGAGGACGGGCCGCACGGCCTTTGTCGTTATAACAAAAGGGCTTAACGTGCTTTGTGGGTCCTGCAGGCTATCTATTCATTCCCAAAGACATCGGCCAGCCACTAAATATATCACCACTGAAAAATCTTTTCAAGGGTCTTTTCGCCTTTTATTTATAACAGGCCCCTGCGGGGGGTATCTCAGGGATTTTACGGGGTAAGACAGAAATGCCTGTCTGCTCAGGACGGCCTTCTTTACGGAACGAAACTGTCTATGACAGTACATGTTCCTCGTCCCCCTCTTTATTTTTTATAGACCGATCCGGGGTCAAAGACACGGTCTTCCCGGATTTCCAGCGACTTTGTATCCGGGTTATACGTGCGATAGTAGCACGAGCGGTATCCGGCGTGGCAGGCGGCCACCTTCTGGTCCACCTTAAATTGAATGGAGTTGCCTTCGCAGTCTATCGAGACCTCCTTTACCGACTGTGTGTGGCCTGAGGTCTCGCCCTTTATCATGAGCCGGTTTTGTGAGCGCCTGAATACGTGTACAAGCCCCGTCTCCAGGGTCTTCGCGACGGCGTCCTGGTTCAGGTAACAGAGCGTGAGCACGCGGCCGTCGGCGTTATCTACTATTATGGCCGGTATAAGGCCCTTTTCGTTGAACTTGATGTTTTCTATGAGCGACATTTCCCTTTCCTTTAATCAATAGAGCCAGTCAACAGAAGGATCATATAAGCACCATAGTGCAATGTCCACGGCAAACATCATCAAGATGGGTCTGTTTGTTCAGTAGGTCTGCATGAATCCAGCACCCGTCGCAACGCTTCGGCCGCCGCCTTCGGGTCGTCAGAGGCCATTATGGCCGAGACGACGGCTATGCCGTCGGCCTTGTTGTTGAGTACGTCTGCCGTGTTGTCTGCATTTATGCCGCCCAGGGCGATGACCGGTATCCTCAGGCCCTCTCTCACCATTGAAATCGCCTCCGGGCCGATGGGTTCACCCTTGCCCGGGCTCTCGTATACGGGGCTCAAGGTTATGTAGTTGACGCCGTTTTCCTCGGCCCCCACCGCCTCCTGCATGTTGTGGGCAGAAAAACCTATGAGTTTGTCACGGCCCAGGAGCCGCCGGACGTCCATAATGGGCATAGAGTTCTTTCCCAGATGGACCCCGTCCGCACCTACGGCCAGGGCGATGTCTATGCGGTCGTTAATGATGAGGCCGGCGTCATACTCGTCAGTCATGTTCCTCATCTCGGAGGCGAGAAAGAACATGTTCCTGCTGTCCAGGTCCTTTTCTCTCAGCTGCACGGTGGTCACGCCTCCCTCAAGCGCCCTGCGTACGACCTGCATCGGCGGGAGCTTTGAGAGACTCCTGTCCGTGATGAGCATCAGCCTTGGCGTCTCCAGTGGGCGCATGTCTCTTAAACGGCCGGCTTTACGGGTTTTTCTGCAAGGTGCTTATATTTTTTCAGGATGGGAGCCACTGTCTCTTTGAGGAAATCATCCACCTGCTCCGGCGCGCGCCCGACGAATTTGGCTGGTTCAAGCAACTGGTCAAGCTGTTTTTTGTCGACGACCGAGGAGAACGCTGGGTCGTTGGCTATCCTGTCGAGGAGGTTGTTGTCGTTACCGCCCTCCTTGATGAGACGGGCGGCCTCCATCGCGTGTACCCGGATACGCTCGTGAAGGGCCTGGCGGTCGCCGCCGGCCTTGACGGCGGCCATTAATATGCGCTCTGTGGCAAGGAACGGCAGCTCGTGCCTGACGTGGCGGTCTATTATCTTGGGGTTGACCGTCAGCCCCGCCGCGACGCTATGGACGAGGTTGAGAAGCCCTTCTGTGGCCAGGAAGGCCTCCGGTATGGAGATGCGGCGGTTGGCCGAGTCATCGAGCGTCCTCTCGAACCACTGCCCCGCTGCGTTAAACGCGGGGTTCAGGCTGTTGCATATGACAAGCCGCGCAAGCGACGCTATGCGTTCCGAGAGCACGGGGTTTCTCTTGTACGGCATCGCCGAGGAGCCCACCTGTTCAGCCTCGAAGGGTTCCTCCGCCTGACGCAGGTTCTGGAGGAGCCGGATGTCGTTGGAGAACTTGTGGGCGGACTGCGCTATGCCGCTCAGCAGGGCCAGGGCCTGGCTGTCAATCTTTCTTGAATATGTCTGGCCCGTTACGGGATATGAGGCGTTGAAGCCCATCTTATTTGCAACCAGTTCCTCGAGTTTTTTTATCTTCCCGGAATCGCCGTCGAGAAGCGCCATAAAACTCTCCTGCGTGCCGGTTGCGCCCTTTACTCCCCGGAATTTAAGCGCCCCGACCCTGTGTTCCATCTCCTCGAGGTCCAGCAAAAAATCCTGCAGCCACAGGCATACGCGCTTACCGACGGTGGTGAGTTGAGCGGGCTGGTAGTGGGTAAAGGCCACGGTCACGAGGTCCCTGTGTGTGCGGGCCTGTTTAGACAGCGCGTCTATGACGCCGAGCAGGCGCTTTTTTATTATTTCGAGCCCTTCGCGCATGATTATCAGGTCTGTGTTGTCAAGCACGTACGCGCTTGTGGCGCCCAGGTGCATGATAGGCCCGGCGGTGGGGCACTGTTGCCCAAAAACCCTCAGGTGGGCCATTACGTCGTGTCTGATCCTTGACTCAAGCTCACGTACTTTATCGTACGGGATGTCATCGACGTGGGCCTTCATCTCGTCTATCTGGGCCTTTGTGACGTTCTTTAGCCCCAGTTCGTGCTCGGCCTCCGCCAGTGCAATCCAGAGCCTGCGCCAGGTGGCGTGGCGGTTCCTGTCAGAGAACAGCCGGGCCATCTCCGGGCTTGCATACCTGTCCACCAGCGGGTTCTGGTATGTGTCGTGTCTTTCTGTCAAGGAGTTCTGCTCCTTTTAGTGTTGTCGTTTACCACGAAATTCTGTAGTGGCAGAGTTTACTCTGCCTTACGTTGAGCAAGCTTGACCACTACAGACGAAAATTATTAATTTACAGGAGCAGGGCCAAAGTTCGCCGCAGGTGAATCGGCCTCAGGCACGATCCTGCGGCCCCCCCTCCCCGTATATTTTTATGCAGTCAGTGCGTTCTTGGTGAACAGGGCGTCGAATGTTAAAT
>JAZGAY010000055.1:0-2437 GCA_036475985.1 Candidatus Brocadiales bacterium | reverse complement strand
CGGAATTTTCGTAGTAAAGTACGGTTACGGATTGCCCTTTAAGAGGATGATGGTCATTGAGGCGGGCCATCCGGTACCTGACAAAAGGAGCATTGAGGCCGTTGAGGCGGTTCTCAAGCTGGCCTCGGGCGCGGGGAAGAAGGACCTGGTATTTTGCCTCATATCAGGGGGAGGTTCCACGCTCCTTTGCGGTCCTCCCGAGGGGATAACGATTACGGACTTAAAGTCCCTTACAAGGCTGTTACTCGCCTCCGGCGCCGAGATTCACGAGATAAACACCATCAGGAAGCACGTGTCCGTAATCAACGGAGGGAGACTGGCCAAGACGATATACCCTGCGGCCATTATAAACCTCATTGTCTCTGACGTGGTGGGCAACGAGCTCGGCATGGTGGCGTCAGGGCCTACGTTGCCTGTTGGGAGCACCTTTAAGGATGCCATGGACGTCTTAAACAAATACAATCTTACGAAGAGGATACCCCGAAGTATTTACAGATATCTGAAGGAGCAGTTAAAGGAGGGACGGGAGGAGGGGCCGGCTAAGGGCGCTCCGTGTTTTAAACGGTGCCAGAGTTATATGGTGGGCAGTAACGAGCTGGCACTTGAAGCGGCGGAGCGACGTGCACGGAAACTGGGGTATAACAGCATTGTCCTGAGCTCTTCTATTACGGGTGAGGCCAGGGAGGTAGCGAGCGTCCTCGTCTCCATAGCGAGAGAAGTGTCTGAGAACAGCCGTCCGGTGCGAAGGCCGGCGTGCATATTGGCAGGCGGGGAGACCACGGTTACAATAAAAGGAACGGGGAAGGGCGGCAGGAGCCAGGAATTCGCCCTGGCGGCAGCGCTGCAGCTGGAGGACTGTAATCATACGGTAGTCTTAAGTGCCGGCACGGATGGCACCGATGGCCCTACCGACGCTGATGGCGCCGTGGTGGACACAACCACGTGCCGTAGGGCGAAGAGGAGGTTTCAACTGGATGCGGCGGACTATCTTGACAGAAACGATTCCTACAACTTCTTTAAGAAGGCGGGTGGCCACCTCATTACGGGCCCTACACGGACAAACGTGACGGATATAATGATGGCCCTTATCGGATAGCATGTAAAGGAGATAATAGTGAAATTTAGTACTGCGCTCAGGCGTTACCCTCGAAGGAGAATAGAAAAGATAGACAACGTTGACCTTGTAGTGGGGATCCCGTGCTATAACAATGACGGTACGATTGCCCACGTGGTGAAAACGGTAGGTAGGGGACTCTCTACGTACTTCCCCAGGGCAAAGTCTCTTATCATGGTATGTGACGGCGGTTCGACGGACGACAGTCGCGAGGAGGCAACCGCTATACCGGTGGAACCTTATATTGAGAAACTCATAACTATATACAGGGGGATCCCGGGGAAGGGCTCTGCGCTCAGAGGTATCTTTGAGGTGTCGGAATACCTTGACGCCAGGGTATGTGTGGTGTGCGACTCTGACCTGAGGTCAATTACGCCGGAATGGATAAAGAATCTGATCGGCCCAATCGAACAAGAAGAGTATCAGTTTGTCGCCCCTTATTACAGGCGTTTCAAGTTCGATGGCACCATCACAAATAACGTGGTGTATTGTCTTACACGGGCGCTGTACGGCAGGAGGGTTAGGCAGCCCATCGGTGGTGATTTCGCCTTCTCGCGGAAGTTTGTTAAGACCTGTATGCAAGAGGACGTCTGGGATTCGGACGTAGGTAGATTCGGAATCGATATCTGGCTCACCACTACGGCCATTGTGAAAGACTTCAGGATGTGCCAGGCGCGTCTGGGCGTAAAGGTGCACGACGTAAAAGACCCCGGAGAGATGCTTGGCGCAATGTTCCGCCAGGTGGTATCCACTCTCTTCAACCTTATGGAAGAGCACTACGATTTCTGGAAGGACGTAAAGAAAAGTAAGGCGGTTGACCTTGTGGGAGAAGAGCCAAAGGCAGAGCCGCAGAGCTTTCCCGTTGACAAGGCAGTGCTGGTAGAGAACTTCAAGACAGGTTTTAATAATTTTGGGGCGCTGTGGAAGACTGTTATCTCAAAGAAAGACTATGCTGAGGTTCATAAGCTGACCAAGCTTGGCGTAGACGATTTCTTTATGCCCGAAGACCTGTGGGTAAGGATTTTGTATGACTTTGCCTCCACGTACCACCACTGGGAGAAGGACAGGTATAAACTGGTGATGCTTATGACACCGCTGTACTTTGCGCGTATTGCACATTTCATTACTATTACGGAAGACATGAGCGACGAAGAGGCAGAGAAGGTGTTGGAGGGGTCCGCCCGGAGATTTGAACTTCAGAAAGACTATCTGCTGGAACGTTGGGAAAGTAAAAAGTAGCTCCCATCCATGAGAACATATCTGCTACTGCTTGGCGTTGTTTCGGTGTTGTTTCTCGCCTCATGCACCACGCCCGGGGATATT
>JAZGAY010000054.1:0-5147 GCA_036475985.1 Candidatus Brocadiales bacterium | reverse complement strand
GGACCTGTACCTGGAACAAGAGCCATGATTGACAAAGAACTTTTGGACATCCTCGCCTGCCCCGTCTGTAAGACGGACGTAAAACTGGAACAAGAAAAGATCGTGTGCACAAAGTGCGGCAGGCGCTATCCGGTTAAAGACGATATCCCTGTAATGCTGATTGAAGAGGCGGAATTGCCGGAGAAAGGGCCCAAGGGAGGAGGGGCCGGGTAAGGGCTGCCGCCCCCCCCGCCTTACACACCATCCCAAATAACACGCAGTCTTCACTTGTTTCAGAACGCCTCAGGATGTATAATCCCTGTAAACGTTGACTGGTTTCTAACAAACTTGACGGGATAATTACGCTGCAAACGGGTTTTCTACCGCTCCCAAAGCCATATCGCACCGTAGGTGGACGTGCCTGTGGCATAGCCTCTCAAACGCTTTTCGAGTGGCCTCACCTTATCAGGCAAAATGCGGCAGACGTGTCAAATGTTTACGTTCGGGAATCTAGAATAGAGAATGGATAGACAGTCACTTCTTGCGCTCGTTATCGGCTCCTTGTTGATACTTGGGTACTACGCGTTCTTCCTGCCCTGGATGTACCCGCCCCAGAAAAGGCAACCGGCACCAAGGACGGCCACGGCACCACTCCACAAGGCGGCCAAGGCCCCGAAACGTACCGCCGGTGCAACCGCACAGGCCCCGAAACGTACCACTGGCACGACCACACAGGCCCCTGTAGAGACAGAAAGAGAGGTTCTCGGTACACTGCCCCAAACAGGGGTAACCCCGACTAGCAACCTCGTGCTTGAAAACGAGAACCTCAAGACCGTCTGGTCAAATAGGGGTGCGACATTAACAAACGTAACGCTAAAAAAATACAAGGATTATTCAGGCAAGGACCTGCGACTGCTTCTCTCGTCAAAGGTAATCCCGCGTACGCTGGCAATAAACAGAATACTGGACAGTTACGACCTTTCTAACCACCTCTTTCTTGTGAAGGAGGTCACGCCAGAGCAAATAAGCTTCCAGACCACACTGGAAAACGGCCTCAGGCTTACAAAGAACGTATCACTCCACAAGAGGTCGGGCTATCGCATCGACGTGCAGATCTTGATAGAAAACACTACCGCCAACGAAGAAATGTCCGTAACCTATTCCATCGTTTCTGCGAGTCAGATACAGCCCGAGGGCATACCGGACTACGACATGGCATCCGTAGTAGGTCTGGCACTGGGCACAAAGACAAAGCTCATACAGAAGACCCTGGGAACCCTCAAAAAATCACCTGAGATAAACGAATCTCACGGCATAATCTGGACCGGCGGGGTAAACAAGTACTTTGCCTGCGTGCTCAAACCCACTACCAACGACATCATACGCGCTGTGGATTCAAGGTACACCGTTGGGAAGAACACCAAAAAAAACCCTAATCTCATAGTCAGTGCCGACATTGTCGGCTTTAGTCTTCTGCCCGGGGACACAGAAATACATGAGTATTTCCTCTTCGTGGGCCCGAAGAAGGAAGACGTTCTGAAGGAATACGGCCTTGTAAAACTGCTGAACTTTGGCGCAATTACCCCCCTGAGCAAGGGCCTGCTTCAAATCCTCAACGCATTTTACAGCATCGTTCCTAACTACGGCTTCGACATAATAATCTTGACCTTCTGTGTGAAGGCCATGCTCTTCCCCCTGACGAGAAAGAGCCAGACGTCGATGTTAAAGATGCAAGGGCTGCAGCCTCAGATCAAAGAGCTTCAGGAAAAGTACAAGCACGACAAAAAGAGGATGGGAGAGGCGCAGATGGCCCTGTTCAAAAAACAGGGGGTAAGCCCCATGAGCGGCTGTCTGCCCATATTGCTTCAGATGCCCATATTCTATGCGCTCTTCCGCACCCTCCAGCTATCGTTCGAGATGAGACAGGCGCCGTTTGCACTATGGATACAAGACCTTTCCAGACCGGACATGCTCTATACGCTGTCCTCCCCGCTGCCCTTTCTTGGCGATTACATAAATGCGCTGCCCATAATAATGGCCTGCGCAAGTATCGTACAGATGAGGTTGATGCCCTCAAACCCCGACCCGAAGGCGCAACAACAGCAGCAACTCATGAAGTTCATGCCCATAATGTTCGCCTTTATACTATACCAGATGCCCGCCGGGCTTCTGCTCTACTGGACGACCAGCACTATCCTCAGCGTCGGAGAACAGATACTCATACGCAGGATGGTGGCAAAAGCAAAGTAAAATGAAAGCCCTGCAAAGGCCCGCAAGTACCACCTGTCATCCTGATCCGCCTGAGGCGGAGAAGAACCTTGGATAACCTGAACGACACCATCCTGGCCGTATCTACACCCTGGGGCAGCTCACCCAGGGCCATTATAAGAGTAAGCGGTCCCGATGCCCTTTTATCCGTTATGCAGCTTTTTACAGAAGACTCTCCTCCTACGGGCAATCACTCTACGTACCGCTCACTCAGGGGCCGTATGGACCTGGGTAATCAGGTGACCGCACCAGCCACCATATATATAATGAAGGCCCCTCGTTCCTACACCAGGGAAGACGTGGTAGAGATACACACCCTGGGGAGCATACCCTTAATAGAGCTGTTGACAGAAAAGCTCCTGCGGAGCGCGCGCACCGCCGGAACGTCGCTCAGGCCTGCGGAGCCCGGCGAATTCACTAAAAGGGCCTTTCTGAATGGTCGCATAGACATAGTACAGGCCGAGGCCGTACTGCGGGTCATTCGCTCGCGCACGGACGCTGAACTTCAACTGGCCGCCAGCCAACTTGACGGCGAGTTCTCGCGTGGCCTAAAAAAGACGCACGAACGCATCACCGACCTGCTCTCGCTGCTCGAGGCGTCCATAGATTTCTCAGATCAGGACATCCGTCTCATATCAGAACAAGAAACCCTTGTCGAACTGGAGGAAATCAGGAAGACCCTGGCCGAATACACACGGACCTCAGACGGCGGTAAGATAAACACGGGCGGCGTGAGGACCGTATTTTTTGGCCCTCCCAATGCCGGCAAGTCGAGCCTCTTCAACGCACTTCTGGGTTGGCCAAGGGCCATTACCAGCCACAAAGGCGGTACAACCAGAGACCTCCTGGAGGCAGAACTGACCCTTGACGGCATCAGCTTCCGCCTGTTAGACACCGCCGGCATTATGGGACAGATACCGGCGGGGGAGAGGGAGCAGCCCAACCTGGAAGCGCTTGCAATGGACATGACCACCAGGGCCATTAATGCGTCATCACTCTTTATCTGCGTACTCGACGGCTCAAGGCAGGCAGAGAAAACATCCCTGGATTTCTTGCCGCTGCTGCCGCTTAACCGGCATCCACATGGCACCAACTGCATACTTGTTATTAACAAGACGGACCTCCCGCCAGGGCCTTTGGCAAAAAACCTGCCGCCGCCGTGGCGAGATATCACCGCGGTCCACACCTCCGCAGTTACAGGGAGCGGAATCGAAGGGCTAAAGGGGCAAATGGTGGAAAAAATAGTCAGTGGGGGAATCGACTGCTCCGCCTCCCCCGCAGTGCTGAACGCCCGCCAGGGAACCCTGCTTGAGGCGGGCCTTGAGGCCCTGGAGAGGGCATCGCAATCTATAAAAGAAAAAACCTCGGCAGAGTTCGTCGCCCTGGACGTCAGGGAGGCCTCCGACACCCTGGGAGAACTTTTATTGGGGAAAATATCCACAGAGGACGTCCTTGAAAAAATCTTCTCACAATTCTGCATCGGTAAATAACGGCAGCCGGCCGAGCTGGGACGAATACTTTCTGAAGATTACCAGCGAGGTAGCCCGGCGCTCGACCTGCCTCCGCCGTCAGGTCGGGGCAACGTTGGTACTGGAGAAGCGCATACTGGCCACCGGCTATAACGGCGCACCCAAGGGGCTCGTACACTGCACGGAAATCGGGTGCCTGAGAGATAAACTCGGCATACCCTCGGGAGAAAGACAGGAACTCTGCCGGGGACTCCATGCAGAAATGAACGCCCTCCTTCAGGCCATAAACCTCGGCATCTCCACCGAAGGCGCAACACTGTACTCAACCAACCACCCCTGCGTGATGTGCGCAAAGATGCTCATAAACTGCGGCGTGAAGCGCATAGTAACCCTCGCAGACTACCCCGATTGGCTGGCAAAGGAGATGCTCCAAGAGGCCAAAATTAAGGTAGAAATCGTAGGAGACCACCAGTAACCCTTCACACTCTCCCTCGCCCCCCCCCTCACCCCCCCCTCACCGACAACAAAAACCACATCCATACGCCACCAAAGTAATACCCCAAGAATCCAACTACAATAGAGATACAAAAAAATTTTAAGGAATCAGTGGATTTCCACTTGACAATATCTGGTGTTTAGTGTAGAAGTCTGTACAACATCTGGCAATACTAAATGTTGTATACTTAGTTGGTGACATACCTATTTATGGGACTGCTTTAACGGGGGAAAGTTTTTTTGAGAATCAACTCTCAGGGCGTAGGAAGGTTATGTCGGCCTTATTCTATGTTTGTGGGGCAAGAGGGCGTCCCGGAGATATACGAGGCGGACAGGGTGGCTACAGAATCTCTTCTCATACTCAATACCCCTAAAAGTTCGGTGGCCAATCCATGCAGTGCCCCTTTTGCAAACAAGACAATGAAAAGGTCATAAACTCGAGACCCTCGGCGGACGGTATCAACATAAAGCGTCGCCGCGAGTGCATGAACTGTGGGAGGCGCTACACCACCTACGAGAGGATAGAGGAAACGCCCCTGAAGGTCATCAAGAAGGACGGCCGCAGGGTGGCATTCGACAGGAGCAAGATACGCATAGGCATGGAAAAAGCCTGCGAGAAGAGACCCATATCCACCGACACAATCGAGTCGGCCGTCTCCGACATAGAGCGAAATCTTTATAACAGATTCGACCGTGAGGTACCCACCAAGTACATCGGCGAACAAATAATGCAGAAGCTCAAGACTATGGACAAAGTGGCCTACGTAAGGTTTGCGTCCGTATACCGCGAGTTCAAGGACATTGCCGACTTCATGGAAGAGGTAAAACCCCTGATCAAGGGGGAAGGGAAGAAGAAGTAGGTCGCATGAGAACACAACAAGGATATGGCCGACAGGGTAGTAAAGCAAAGACCGGAGATAATAGCGAAGGATATGA
>JAZGAY010000053.1:0-12852 GCA_036475985.1 Candidatus Brocadiales bacterium | reverse complement strand
ATAACAGTACCTATTCTCACCCGCCCAAAAGCCTTTTTCTCAAAAGCCGGCGTTTTATGTGGCCTATGGAGCGGGGCGGGTCGAGCTCCTTGGGGCAGCACTGGCAGGCATAGACGTTGTGGCACCTCCATGCACCATAGGCGCCGTCGGCCTGCTCTATACGCTGAATATGGGCACCGTCGCGCGTGTCCCTTACGAAGCGGTCTATCTTGAGGAGCGCCGCAGGGCCCAGATATTCCTTGCTGGTCAGCGTGACGGGGCATGCCGAGTAGCAGCTTGCGCACTGGATGCAGTCCGTCACCACGTCGAGTTCCTGACGCTCCTGCTGACTCTGGATGCGTTCTTTATCGGGCGGGGGCGAGCCGGGAATCAAATAGGGCCTCACAATCTCATACTTCTCCCAGAACCGGTCCATGTCCACACAAAGGTCCTTCTCTACCTCGACGTGTGCAAGCGGCCTGATGACGACCTCAGAGGTGTTGAGCGAGGCGACCAGCGTGTTGCAGGCAAGCCCGTGTCTACCGTTAATGTGCATGGCGCATGAGCCGCATACCGCCGACCTGCACGATGCCCTGAACGCCAGCGAGCCGTCCAGGTTTTCTACAATATAGTTGAGCCCGTCCAGGACGGTCAGTCCCTTATTGGCCTCGTCGGGCACCCGATAGGTCTCAAACCAGGGCTCCCTGCCTGTCTCAGCGTCGTAGCGCAGAATCTTGAAGGTTGTGTCTGCCACCTAGTATCTTCTCTCTTCGAGTTTAAACGGCCCGGGACGGACCTCGGTGTAGTGAAGTACCGCACCGTCCCTGGAATAATGGGCGCGTGTATGTTTATGCCAGTTTTTGTCATCCCGCCTCGGGAAATCGGTGCGGAAGTGAGAGCCCCTGCTCTCTTCCCTGGCGAGTGCGCCCACCGCCACGGCATCGGCCACGTCCAGACTGCCCTCCAGCTCAAGGGCCGACTGTAGAGACAGGTTCCACCCCCTGCCGCCATGGCGGAGCGATATCTTTTTAAACCGCTCTCTCAGGTCCTTTATGGTCGTAACGGCCTCAGACAACACCTTTTTCTCACGGAAAACGCCTACGTTCCGGGCCATGGTCTCGGCCATCTCTCTCTTGACGGTGGCCACGTCCTCGCCGTCTTCGTTTGAGAGCAACTTCTCAACCTTTTTCTCGGCCTTTCTCAGGGCCGCCTCATGCGCCTTACCCGGTCTTTCAGGCGCCGCTGTCTTACTGCCCTGTACGTACCGTGCGGCGTTCTCTCCGGCAATCTTGCCAAAGACAAGCGTCTCCAGAAGCGAATTGCCACCGAGGCGGTTCGCCCCGTGGACGCTCACGCACGACACCTCACCGGCCGCATACAGCCCCTTAACGCTGGTCTCACACTCGGTATTGCACTCAACCCCGCCCATTGTGTAATGATGCCCCGGCTGGACGGGTATGGGGTCTGTAATGGGATCCAGACCCGCAAACTCCAGGCATATCGTCCGTATGCCGTGGAGCCTGGTCAAAATCTTATCGCTGCCCAGATGCCTGAGGTCCAGGTGTATATAGCCACCGCCGCCGCCACCCTCAAAACCCCCGCCCCCCTGTATCTCTCTGGTAATGTTTCTGGCCACAATATCCCTGGGGGCGACTTCCATGGCCTTCTCTGAATCGGGGTAATTGGCCAAAAATCTCTCACCCTTATTGTTCAGGAGAAATCCGCCCTCACCCCTCGCGCCCTCCGTTACCAGGATGTTCTTGCCCAGGATGGTGGTGGGGTGAAATTGCTCAAACTCCATGTCCTTTAGCGATACGCCGGCCCAGTACGGTACGGCCATGCCTATGCCGGTATTTATAAGTGCGTTAGTTGTGTTGGCGTAAATCCTTCCAGAGCCGCCAGTTGCGAATATAACCGCGCCCGCTGCGAAGGCGTCGAGCCTGCCGCTCTTCAGTTCCATAGCCACCACCCCTCTGCACTTGTCGCCCACCGTTACAATCGCCAGCACCAGCCACTCGGGATAGACGACAAGCTCCTTCCGCTCGGCGGCCTGTTTGAACCTGATGGCCTGCTCGTAGATTGTGTTCAGGAGGGCACGTCCCGTGGTATCGGAGGCGTAGCACGTCCTCGGGAATCCGGCGCCACCAAACGGTCTCTGGGCGATCTTACCCTCTTCCGTGCGGCTGAACGGGCAGCCCCAGTGTTCAATCTCGTATACGCGCGAGGCCGCCTCCCCGGTCATCCGCAGCACTGCGTCCTGGTCGGCCAGGAAGTCGCTACCCTTAACGGTGTCGTAGGCATGCTTCTGGGGGTTGTCGTGCCCGCCTCTGGGATGGTTGCCAAGCGCGGCGTTAACCCCGCCTTGTGCCGCCACGGAGTGCGACCTCAGCGGGTGCACTTTCGATATTACGCCCACCTTCGCATTCATCTCATTGGCGGCAATGGCGGCCCTCAGACCCGCAAGCCCTCCACCTATAACCAGTATGTCGTGATATGGCATCGAAAAGTTTCTTTTATACTAAAATAAAATGTTGATTGTGTAGCCGGCTATAAAGACAAACACTCCGACAGACACCAGCTGAAGCCTTCCCTGAACCGCCGTCAGATCGAAGAGCTCGATCAGGGTAATCCTCACTCCATTCACCAGATGGGCGATTACGGCCAGAAGGAGCATGTATTCCATAAAATGTCCTGCCGGACTATCGAACTTGCTTGCGGCGGTGTTAAATGCCTCCGGCCCCTGGAAGACCGCGCTTAACGTCCATATGTGAAGGAACAAAAAGCATACCAGTGCAATACCCGTGACCCTGTGCAGGGTGAAGGAAACCACTTCTGCACCGAAGTTTAACTTTATTTCATTAATTATTTGGCGGATTGTCTCCATCGTTCAGTATCTTTTCTCTAGGGACTAAAACCCGTAAGCACGGTGGCCCCGGTATAGAACGCAAACGCTCCAATAACGTACAGTGTAGTCTTAAAAACTGATTTGGAAGAATGGCCGGTATCAAAATCAAGGAAGACGGCCCAAAGGCCGTTAAGCCCATGATACAGCAGTGCCGCCAGGAGCAGAATATAAAATGAGACCCAGCATGGAGAGACGAGACGCGCGGCCACCTCCGCGTAGACCGGAGGACCACCGCCGTCATGGAGCGTCCAGAAATGGACAATGACTCCCGTACTTAAGAGCAGGCCGCTTACACGCTGTAAGAGCCAGGGCCAAAGACTTGAACCGTTGGTCATTTCTTGCCCCTAATCTTTTATGAGCCTGTCCACCTCTTTACACTCGGCCATCACGCCCTCGGCCGATTTATGCAGCAAACCTTTTTCTTCTTCTGTAAGCTTCAGCTCAATAATGCCCTCTACGCCGCCTGCACCCAGCTTTGCGGGAACGCCTATAAAGACCCCTTTCAGCCCGTACTCTCCCTTGCATAGGACTGTTGAAGGGAGTATCTTCCTCTTGTCAAGCAATATTGCCGTTACCATGTCCGTTATCGCTGCCGACGGGGCATAAAAGGCGCTGCCGGTCTTGAGAAGGTTTACTATCTCCGCACCTCCCGCAATCGTCCGCTTTATCAACGCATCAATTCCGTCTTTGGGCAGGAGTTCCGTAATAGACACGCCGGCAACGGTCGTGAACCTGGCAAGCGGTATCGGGTCGCTGTGTCCGCCTATAACTGTCGCCTGTACGTTCTCCACCGAAACATCCAGCTCCCTGGCCACAAACGTCGCAAACCTGGACGTGTCAAGCACGCCCGCCATGCCTATCACCCTCTCCCTTGGAAATCCGCTTACCTTATACGCTGAATACACTATGGCGTCCAGCGGGTTCGTCACAATCAGGAGTATGGCCTCGGGAGACCTCTTTATGAGTTCTTTGACGACAGACGTTACCACCTTCACGTTGTTCGCAAGCAGGTCGGACCTGTTCATACCGGGTTTTCTGGCCTTGCCGGCCGTGATTACACATACGCTCGAGCCTTCCGTCTCATCGTAGCCGTTTGTACCCGTAATCTTGGAGTCAAACCCGCATATCGGTCCGGCCTCCTGCATGTCCAGCGACTTGCCCTGCGGCACACCCTCCACCAAATCTACAAGCACTATGTCTCCGACTTCCTTCTCGGCAAGCCTCTGGGTTGTGGTACCGCCCACGTGTCCTGCTCCCACTATGGTTATCTTTGGTCTCATGGCCTCTCTGCGCTCCTGCCGGCCTGGTAATTCAGTAACCCACCGGCAATTATTATCTGAACTTCCCTGTTACTGAACCCGTGCTCTACCCTTATTTCTCTGTCATCCCTGCTCTCGTTTACGACGGTAATCGGTTGTCCGTCCTCAAGTGTCTTTTTTACGTTCCGGAGTTTCAGAACGTCTCCCTTGTCTATCGAATCGTATCCTGATTCGTCGACGAAGACAAGCGGCAGAATTCCGGTATTGATGAGGTTGGTCCTGTGTATCCTTGCGAACGATTTTGCCATAACGGCCTTTATCCCCAGATGCATGGGCGCGAGGGCGGCGTGCTCACGGCTGGAGCCCTGGCCGTAGTTGGCGCCAGCAATTATGAATCCGCCTCCCTTCTCCCCGGCCCTCCGGGCAAAGTCCCCGTCTACGTACATAAACGTGAACTGCGATATGGCCGGTATATTGGAACGGAACTTGAGGACCTTATTCCCGGTAGGCAGTATATGGTCGGTACTTATGTTATCCTCCAGCTTTAAGAGTACCTCGCCTTCTATTGAATCGCCGAGAGGTCCCTTCCCGGGCAGTCCCTTTATGTTGGGACCTCTGACCACCTCTACCGCCGAAGGGTCTCTTGCGGGAGGCACTATGAACGAGTCGTCTATCGGTATCTTTTTAAGTGAAGGCACCTTTACCGGCCTTCCCAGCTCTCTCGGGTCCGTTATAACCCCCCGCAAGGCCGTAGCGGCGGCTGTCTCAACACTGGAGAGATATACCTCGGCATCCATCGTCCCGCAGCGGCCGGGGAAATTTCTGTTAAAACTCCTTACCGACACCCCACCCGAGGGAGGTACCTGACCATTGCCGATACACGGACCGCAGGCGGGTTCCAGTATCCTGGCCCCGGCCTCTATCAGGTCTGCCAGCGCGCCGTTTCTGCCTATAAGTTCGAGGACCTGGCGCGAGCCGGGGCTTACCGTCAGGCTCAGGCCCGGTGGTATCTTCCTGCCCTTTAATACGGCGGCGGCCATCATCAATTCACGATAGGAGGAATTCGTGCAGCTCCCTATGCAGACCTGCTGCACCTTCTTGCCCGCCACATCCTTTACCGCAGAGACGTTGTCGGGACTGCTGGGCCTGGCGATAAGGGGTTCGAGTTCGTTGAGGTCTATTATAACCTCCTCATCGTACGTAGCGTCATCGTCGGGACCCAGTTCCACCCAGTCCTCCTCTCTCCTCTGGCGCTTTATATACTCACGCGTAATCCTGTCACTGGGGAAGATGGACGTGGTTGCGCCAAGCTCCGCACCCATGTTCGTTATGGTAGAGCGCTCCGCCACCTCGAAGTGTCCTATACCGGGGCCGCCGTACTCGAATATCTTTCCGGTGCCGCCTTTAACGCTCAGCATCTGAAGGAGTTTGAGTATAACGTCCTTGGCCGCCACCCACGGCCCGGGTGCGCCCGAGAGCTTAACCAGCACCACCTTGGGCATGATCATATAAAACGGCGCGCCTGCCATGGCCATGGCAACGTCAAGACCTCCCGCCCCTATGGCAATCATCCCAAGGCCGCCGCATGTGGGGGTATGGCTGTCAGAGCCGAGCATCGTCTGTCCGGGTATGGCAAACCGCTCGCGGTGTACCTGGTGGCAGATGCCGTTGCCGGGCTTTGAATAATATATGCCGTATTTGGCAGCGACCGTCTGGAGATAGAGATGGTCGTCCGTATTCTCTACACTCGTCTGGAGCGTATTGTGGTCTACGTAGCTGACAGAGACCTTGTTGCGAACCTCCGGTACGCCCATCGCCTCAAACTGCAGATAGGCCATGGTTCCGGTAGCGTCCTGGGTAAGCGTCTGGTCAATGGATATCCCTATCTCCGAGCCGGGCTTCAGCTCGCCTGAGACAAGGTGCGCCTTCAATATCTTTTCAACCAGGTTCATACCCATGATATGCCCTCGCTGACTGCATAAAAAATCCCACCTGCTCAGGTGGGATTTTTCTTAAAAACACCTCAATCTCAAATACCTTTCAGGTGTAATTAGGGCTCGCTACACCACATGGCCCTTAGAGCGCTCCGGGGGCAACGGTTGTCTTTTCAAAATTATGACTCTTTTCGGCACCGTGGCAGTCCTGGCAAGCGGGTGGATGGCCAAGCCTGCTACCCCACTGAGCGATTAGCTGGCCGTGCAAAGAATTTTCTGATATATCGAGCGCTGAATGGTCGGGGAATGCGCCGCCCGTATGGCACTTCTCACACGCGCCAGCCGTCTTGGCCTGCTCCTTAGAGAACTTGTGGCCCAGGTGACAGGAACCGCAGTCTTCACCGGTCTCATCCCACGGTCGTATCATGCCAAAGCGGTGACAGTCCTTACACAGGTACATACTCAGTTGCTTTGTCCCGATGTCTTCTCCGGCTACGGTGAGCACCACCCTGCCCTGTATGTGTTTGGTGTGTTTAAACTCGGTGTAGGCCTTCTCGTGGCACTGTGCGCAGGCTGCGGCAGGGACGTGCCCGGACCTCTCTTTGATTACGCTGTGGTCGTTGCCGTGGCATCCGTCACAGGTCACGCCCTTTTCGGCGTGCTTGCCGCTCGTCCATTCCTTAACGACCTCTGGTGTGGTGTTCTTGTGACAGCCCAGGCACTCCACGTCCTTATACGTGCCTATCGGCTCTATCTTGGCACCGGGATGGGACTTCTTCATCTCGGTGTACGCCTTGAAGAGGTCACCCGGCATATGGGGGTGTACCAGGCCTGCATGACACTCCACACACATCACCTGCTTAATGACGCCTTCGCCTATCTTGCGCATACTCTTTAAGACTGTAGGCACATGCATCTTGTCTTTTGTGTACTCTTCGGTGTGACACCTGATGCAGTTACTGTTTACTACCGGTATGCTGTCTTCCGCTATCTCAATAATTCTACCGTCGGAGAAGGTTTTCTTCAGGTGCTCTATGGTATCGTGCGTACCATCACTAAGCTTTGCATGGAGGAAGCCCCCCAGACCGGCACCGACGTGACACTCATGGCAGTTGTGCACGTGCTCATTGTGGTGTTTGGACGCCATAAAGGAGGTGTAATGTATGTCCATCTCATGGCAGAGCTTACCGCAGAATTCGATGGTCTCGGAGTAGTGGTACATCTTAAGATTACCGACGAGGAATACGACAAGGAAGAGGCCAAGGCCAACCCCTACCATCCGTTTATTCTGTTTTACCCAGTCTATGCACTTCGTACTCCAACATCCACACGCCTCTTCTCCATGATCATGATCATGATGGTGGTGATGTCCGGCGTGTTCCTCTGGCTTCTCCTCTTCCGCCATAAGACCCCTCCTGTGTCTTAGTATTTATCTACGGCTAGACTCTTGGAATACCTACGTTAAGCATATGGAATGCGGGATTTTACCACAACGACACCGCGGGTTCAAGTGTTTTTAGTATGTTGATTTCTGACGTGTGTGTGGTAACATTAAGGATTCAGTCCCATTGTAAGTAGTAGGGTGTTACATGGTTTTTTGATTTGCAGGAGGTCTAAGGAATGAGGTTTTTCTTGTGCGTACTGTTTGCCGTAACCACATGTATTGTCACGTCTTCGGTATGGGCCGAGACCGAGGACACAACGATAAAGATGTGTCCCGATTGCGGGCAAATATATAAGCAAGACATAAGATTTTGCGGAAAGGACGGCACGGAGTTGGAGCTGGTGGAGGGGGAGCTCATCTGCCCGAAGTGTAAGCAAATGGGTGCGGCCGGTGAGACTTTCTGTCACAATGACGGTGAGAAACTGGTACCCGCAGAGGGAGCAAAATCAGAACCCTCTACGCCTCAAGAATTTAGCGAAGAAGAGCTTAAGGAACTGGCCAAAATTCACATGGAAAAGGGCGACCAGATGAGAGAAGAGGCATATTTCTCGGACGCCCTGGATGAATACCTGAAGGTCTTGGAATTAGACCCATCAGATCCTGCCGCGCACTACAACCTTGGCGGGGTGTACTGGCAGTTGGGAGACAAAAAGGCTGCACTCAAGCAACTGGACGAATGTCTGGCGCTGATACCCTATGAAAACAAAGAGGCCCGGGGACGGATAGAACGCTATGTGGCCAGGCTGGAGAGTGCGGAGATTGGCCTGAAGTCCCACGAAAAGCAGGAAAGACTGGAAGAGAAGAAAAAACTAAGGGCCGAGATTATGAACAAGGCCCTGAAAGAGAATAAGGCCAAATGGAACGAGATGGTTATCATACCGGCCGGCGGTTTTATGATGGGAAGTCAGTTCAGGGACGAGATGAGCCAGAACGCACGGCTGGAGGAGACGCCCCAGAGGGAGGTCTATCTGGACGCCTTCTATATGGATAAATACGAGGTTACCAATGTCCAGTACTGGGAGTTTCTGGAACATATCGGTAAGACGGGTGACCATAGCAAGTGTTATCCCGGCGAGCCCGGGAACAAGGACCACACACCTGAAAAGTGGTTTGAAGACAGGTACTTCAACCACCCTGGCTTTCCCGTGACCCGGGTGGACTGGTATGACGCCTACGCCTACGCCGCGTGGGCGGGAAAGCGCCTGCCCAGCGAGGCAGAATGGGAAAAGGCGGCACGTGGCACAGACGCCAGGCGATTTCCCTGGGGAGACGTCTTCAGCTCCTCAAGGGTCAACTGGGGGGCAACGGGCCCTCTAATCGTCGGTAGCTACACCGAAGGCGACAGCGTTTTTGGATGCCACGACATGGCAGGCGGCGTAATCGAGTGGTGCAACGATTGGTTCGACCGTTACTACTACAAGAGGGGCCCGACATCAAACCCCAAGGGGCCCCAGAAATCTACGGGCGTGAGGTCTATGCGTGGAGGGTCACTATTTGCTAATTCAGCCTATCTGCTCAGGTGCACAAAGAGGTCTTTAGGCAAGCCGAATGAAAGGAATAGGGCCGTCGGAATCCGCACGGCCGCAGATGCCGATTAGTGGCACGACTCTCTACGCGGTACGTCGGGACACGTCCTAAGATTAAGTAATGCGGATCTCCTCCAAGATGCCTGCCCTCCATCATCTTACGTAATTATTCGGGTTGGGGAGCAACTCCTGTTCCTCAATGACCTTACGTCCAACCCCCGTAGCGTCCTGCATTGAGGCCTTTGCCTTTTGGTACTGTACGCGGAAGCTTTCGGCCTCCGCTCTCATGCCCCACTCTTCGTATATCATGGAGACATTATAGTACGCATCGGCGTATATCCTGTTAAGCCGTATGGTCTTCTGAAATTCTTCCATGGCCTCTTCAAGATTGCCGTTCATGTAGAGTATGGTCGCAAGGTTAAAACGGGCATGGTCGTGGTTCGGGTCGAGTTCGACCGCCTCTCTCGTCCTCTCCAGGGCCTCGTCCATCATCCCCTTCTTACCGTATATTACACCTATAAGGTAGTGGGCCTCAGCCAGCTTCGGGTCAGTCTCGAGGGCCATGTCGAACTGCGCCATCGCCTCGTCAAACATATCCTGGGCATAGTAGAGGAGTCCAAGATTGACCCTGCCCTGCGCGTAGTCTGAATTTATCTCGAGTGCCTTCTCGTACACTGTTATGGCCTCTTCATACCTTTCCTGGTCCTGGTATGCCAGCGCGAGGTTGAAATAGGCCTTGTCATATCGCGGCTTAAGCTCCAGACACCTCTCGTAATACGGTATGGCCTTCTCCGGGATATGCAGGTCCTGGTACAGCACGCCCAGGTTATAGTATGCACTGGCGTTATAAGGGTCGAGCTCGAGGACCTTATCATATTCTACCTTTGCGGGGTCTATATTGTTCCTGTTGTGGAAGAACATTCCAAGCTTGAGATGGGCTTTGGGGTCGTCGGGATTCCGTTCTATGGCACTCGTCCATATTTCGTATTCATCCTTGGGCGCACCGATTCTAGCAAAGGTGTCGGCAAGCTCTTTATGGGCCGCAGAGTATTTAGGATTAATAGAAATAACCTGCTTGAATGACACGGTGGCCTCCTCCAGAAGACCTTTTTCCGCATAGGCCCTGCCCAGATGGTAATGGGCATCGGCGTAAAAAGGGCTTAGTTCTGTGGCCTTCTTGTAAAGGTCTACTGCCTCGTCAAGTCTGCCCTTTTCAGCCAGCGCTATCCCAAGATACACCTTGGCCTCTACGTTATTTGGGTCTGAAGTAACGGCCTCTCTCATGGCCGCTATGAAGTCGTCCGGCTGAGAGGGTTTTATCTTCACCGCATCTTGGAACTCCCTTATAACCCCTCCGAAATCCCTCTTCTGGCTATATGCGCGCCCCAGACGGGTGTGCGCCTCGGGGTGCTGCGGGACAGTCTCTATTGCGCTCTTATATTCCACGATAGCCTCGTCAACAAGACCACTCTCAGAGTAGGCGACCCCAAGATAGTAGTGGGCGTCTGCGTACCCTGGTTTTATTGAAATAGTCCTTTTGTATTCGGCAATTGCCTCGTCTTTTTGTCCCTTCTTGGCGAACGACCTCCCGAGCCGGAGCCGCGCCTCCACATCATCAGGAACTGCCTCCAGTACGACTTTGAGCTCACTTATGCCCTTCTCTGTCATCCCCTTGTCCGCGTATGCGAAACCCAGCGTCCTGTGCGGTTCTATAAGCCCGGGTTTTAGCTCTAACGCCTTCTTACAGTCATTTATCGCCTCATCCAGGTCGCTGTTTTTGTAGTGCCCGAGCCCCATGGCCATATACGCCTCGGCGTACCGGGGGTCTCTCTTTATCGCCCGCTCACATTGCTTTATGGCCTGTTCGTACATTCCCTGCATGTTGAGTACTACAGCCAGCTTGTAATATGCCTCTACCGTGTCCGGACTATTTCTGAGCACCTGGTGATACTCGTATTTGGCCCTAACCAGATCACCCAGTTCAAAGTACGCGTCAGCGCACCTCAGGTGGGCCTTCACGTAGCCCGGATAGAACTTCAACGCCTGCTTGTACTCTTCCACTGCATCCTTATACTGCCCCTTAACGGCGTAAATCAGGCCCAGCCCAAAAAAGGCCTCTGCATCAAACGGATTTTTCTTGAGCCACTCTTTGTACTCCGCAATGGCCTTGTCGTACTGCCCCTTTTCGTAATAATCCTTTGCAGCGTCTTTGTGGAGGATCTGCCCCTCAGCTGCACTGACGCCCGTATGTATTTGAGCCACAAGCAACAGACTTAAGGCAACGGTAAGTGCGATTCTCATCTGACTAAAACCTCATTCTATAAAAAAAGAGCTGCACAGAGATACAACCCTACCTGTGCAGCTCTTGATTGACTAACAAAACACCTCATACAAACCTAATAAACAATCTGGCTTCAACCTCACGAAGACAAGCGTGTTACTCGTGTTCGCCGTGCTCGTGACCTTCTTTATGATGAACTGAGTGCACTCCAGCCTTCATACCCAGTTGTTTGATCATCCTTTCGATGTACTCCACTTCCGCAGCCGGGGCGTGGTGTGTATCAAGCCAGCCCGGATCGGGGCAAAGGTCGAAAATGGTCTTGCCAGGATATTCCCTAACAATCTTCCAGCCTGTAAGCTGGTCCAGCCACTCACCGTGCCTCCAGAAGTCTTCTGGGACCCAGGTGATGCCGACCTTCTTCTCAAGGGCTGCAAGCCTTCTGGCCCTGGAGGCCTGTGTCTTGACGTCCACCAGCCAGCGGTCCATACCAAAAGAACCGTCGCAGTACGTGGCGTCGTTCCAGCTGCCGTGGGCCATGCCCTTAAAGATGTAGGTCTGCCAGTAGCCAACGCTCTCGAAGCACAGACGCTCTACGTTAGAGCAGTTGGACATCCTGAACTCACCGGACTGACCGGTATCGCCACCAAACTCGTTACCGTGGTAGGCGCCGATCTTAAGACTCCAGATGTGCTGACCTGCCCAGTCTGGCGCAAGGTCCTTAGGCATGGGGTCGAGTACGCCGTCCCTGTAGAGATCTTCTGCAACCTTGAAGGTCTCACGATACTTAAGGGAGGCGTCCTTTACAGCCTCGTCCATCGCCTGAAGGATCTCTCTTGCAAACCTTGGTGAATGACAGTCGTCACAAACAGATACCCATGTATCTCTCTTTTCCTTCCAGAGAGGGGCACCGCGGTCACACATGGACATACCCATACTTGTGTAGACCGTGGACAACTTCTGTACGTTGTGGTGTCCACCACGCATGTGACAGTAGGCACATGTGGGGCCGGTGTAGGTCGCCTCAGACAGCTTCTGGTCCCAGTCAAACAGCTTCGGGTCCCATTTGCCGGTCTGATAGACTACACCATGAATGGAAATGTCGTAAGCTTCCCAGTCGCGGTGGTCTTTACCCCAGTGGCATGTCTTGCACTGCTCAGACTTTCTTGCCGTCTTGGGGTCGAAGCGGTGCCTTGCGTGACAAGTAGAGCACCTCTCTTCTGAACTGGTGTGGCAAAACACGCAACCGGCGGTGTCTCCCGGAGGTCTCTCTATCGACCATGCACACTCTACCTGAGCGAAGCTCGCACAGGATCCGTGAGAACCGATACCACCCTCCATCTGCTGGGTGTACTGCGTGCCGTGACAGTCCTCTGTACCACAGGTCTTCGAGCTGGGCATATGCAGCTTCTGGTGGTCAGAGTTGTGACAGGTAGGACAACCTACCGGGGCAGGCTCAACTGTAGCGTGCCTGCTCATCTTCCAGTCCCTGGCAATACCGGGGGTCAAAACCTCGTGACAGCCCAC
>JAZGAY010000052.1:0-14156 GCA_036475985.1 Candidatus Brocadiales bacterium | reverse complement strand
CCTACGTAAAATCGTTAAATGGTTTATTTGTATGGACGGCCTTTATGGTTGTCCGTCCACTTGTGGCAAGGGACAGAGCCCTTGCCCTATATCCCCTAAATATAGCCTGGCGCTCTGCCGCCAGGTTAAGGACAGGGATAAACCCTGTCCCTACGTAAAGTTGTTAAATGGTTTATTTGTAGGGGTAGCCCCTGCCTCTACACCACATGTCCGAACCCTTCCGGACAACCGTAAAGGTTGTCCATACGTAAAAGGTTTCCGAGGGCGCATTTGTGATTCGTTACGTGTCCGGCGTGTCTTCAGTGGGCAGGATGTTTCTTATCTTCTCGGGTACGCGCTTCAGCCTGAGGTCTTTGTCGATGCAGACCAGTTTGGTGTAGCCCTCCGCAAGGATGGTGGGCGTTTCGCCGGAGGGCCCTTCGCGGCATATCTTATAAGACAGCTCCATCTGTGCGGCGGTGAGGCCTGATAGCCATGTCTCAACTATCAGGACGTCGTCAAAGCGGGCTGACGCCTTATACTTGCAGTATGCTTCAAGGACTGCCAGCTGTGTGTTGTCCTTCTCGAGTTCGGTGTACGGCAGGCCCAGGCTGCGCAGGTATTCAAGCCGCGCCATTTCGAAGTAGACGAAGTAGTTGGTGTGGTGTACCACCCCCATCTTGTCTGTCTCAGAGTATCTAACCCGCAGTTTTATGGTGGAAGCCTTCATTTCGCCCCAACCCTTCGGACAGGGATGAGCCCTGTCCCTACGTTTTTCAAATCAGCTCCGTGCAGCCTTTAAGAAGGCATCGCTATAGATTTGCTTATTGAGCAGCATCTCGGTGGTTATGGCCGCGTCCATCAGGTCATTATCCAGTACGTCCATAACGGCGGAGTCCAGCCCGGCGGGCAAGGCCATGGTCAGGTACGCCCTGTTTATAAGGCCCCTCTCCTTTGTGCCCTGTGAGAGGTTACTCAGCCCGCAGATGATGTGTGGCGGAGGGTCGGAGATGTACGTTATCTGACGGCAGACCTCCAGCAAGTAGCTGGGCTGTTTCTGGTCGACGTTCACCGGGAATAGTATGGGGTCTATAAATAACCTTGATGGCTCAAGCCCCCTCTCCAACGCGGTTCCGACGATTGACGCAGCCAGTTCCATACGTGTATCGATGTCCTGAGGTATGCCCCTCTTATCGATGGTGAGACACACCAGTGATGAGTTATGTTTAAGCGCCAGGTCTACCCACTCGTTCAACACCTCAAGGCTTTTGCAGGAGTTTATCAATGCAGGGGCGCTGGCAGCCTCCAGCCCCGCCTTTGCCACCTCAATCTTTTGGCTGTCTATGGATACTGGCGTCTTTGAGACCTCCTGTATCTCGCTTACCAGCCACTTCATGGCCTCTACCTGGTCGGCTATGCCGGGGCCGACGTTTACGTCAAGGTAGCTCGCTCCGGCCTCTGTTTGTCGTCTTGCCAGGTCATGAATGGCGCCGGGATTCCGCTCCTTTATGGCCTTCTTTACGTCAGAGAACATACCGTTTATTCTTTCACCGACAGCTATCATGTTTTTCTTCCTCTCTTAAGAATCATTTTTCAGCGGAGCGGGGTTTACACGCGGCCTGTAGCGTCCGTCGGCCACGACGGCCCACTCAGGCGTTATTATTTCCGTAGAGGTCGTCGATGTATTGCTTTACCGACTTTATGGCCGTCGGGTGGAGCATTCGTATGATGTCCACACCCGACTGTATGAGCGTTGTAGCGGTTATGGTCTCCCACAGGAGTCCCCTTTCTTTTGCCAGTCCCCAGCCGGGAGCTTCACTATCAGCCGCCTTTGCCTCTTTGGCCCTCCAGGATTCGTATCCCACATTTGTGAGAACGGGGAGCGAGAGCCACTTGTCCCCGGAGAGTGCCGCAAGGCGCTCACGCTCCTGAATCGAGTAGACGTATTCTATGCCGTAACCCAGGGCACCGGCGGTCTGGAACATCACCAACCTGTCTACGGGGAAGCCGATGTCGGTTACGAGTATGTTGACCTGTTTTTGTATGTTTACGTCCACCGGGGCCTGTGTGACCAGGTTATGCCCGTCCGCCAGGCATACGGCGGTGATGGTCTTGTAGTTGTCCTGGGTCGCGCACGAAAGCAGACACTTCTCCCCCTTGGCGGCCTCGCTGACCTTGGGCATGACCTCGTTATCCTTCTCCGGGTCTTCGCAGCCCCATATTATTAACGGTACCCCGACGGACTCCAGTACAGAGCGTACGGTCTTGGCGGCGTCATCGGGGCTCTTGTTGCCCTTGTCCGGGTGGACGCCGTCCAGCTTAAGGCATATAAGCTCTGCACCAAATTCCTTGACGCATTTTTCCGCCCACTTGGCGGGGTCGTTGACAACGTCTTTATAATGCTCCATAAGCGAGTCCGGCCAGCCCTCCGGAGCCGTATCCAGCACTTCCATGGCTATTACGGGCTTGTTGCCCACATTGCCCTCAAAGTCCATACCGGGAACACACGCCGCCCCGCCTACCTTTACCACCTTCTCACGGGTGCCGCCTTCGTCTTTAGTGGCGCCGATGGTGACTTCTCCCACTTTACCGGACCACTTCTCTGCTACACTGGGTATTTCCATATGCGTTCCTTTCTTTCTGCCTTGGCGGGAATTTGGTCTCCCTGTCGCTGTCGCTTCTTTGTGTTCGCTTATGTGTTTACCATCTCTACGGTCAAACGTTCCTTCAGAAATCCACTCAAGGCCGCATACAAAGGGTTGTCCCTTGGTATCTCCAGCAGTGACGTCCCGGTGGAAGATGCCTTGAGTATTTCGTTATCAAAGCCGATGAGGAGTTCCGGCTTGAGATTTTTCTTCTCCAGTTGTTCAGTGACTTTTTCGCTCACGCCTTCTTTTGGTACCCTGTTTAACAGAAGGGCCTTGTCCTTTATGGATATGGGGAGTTTTTGTGACAGTTTCATTATCCTCTCGGCCGTAACTGTGCCGATGACCGTCGGCTCGCATACTATCAACATGAGGTCAACCCGGTTTGTAGTCCTTCTCGAGAGGTGTTCCATGCCGGCCTCGTTGTCAACGACTACGAATGCGTAAGACTTCCCCATTTTGTCCAGGTACTTTCTCAAGAGGTTGTTCACGTAGCAGTAGCATCCGGGCCCTTCGGGTCTTCCCATCGCCAGCAGGTCGTACTTCGGCTCCTCTTTTAGGCAGTTTTCTATGCTGGATTCTATATACATCTCCTTTGACATCCCCGGAGGAAAGTCCAGCTTTTTTTCGATTACGTCTTCACGGATGTCGGAGACGGTCCTTTCACACTCCACCCCCAGGGCCGCAGCAAGCGAGGCGTTAGGGTCGGCGTCTACGCCAAAGACAGATTGGCCAAGTTCTTCTATTATGTAGCGCATTGTCAAGGCGGCTATGGTGGTCTTACCCGTTCCGCCTTTGCCTGCCAGCGCTATTGTAAATGCCATGAAATGTCCTTTCCTTACAGATTAATTCGTCAAAACTCAAAACCAGGTAAATTGGGGTGCTCTGGTGCATAATTATTGCGCGGCACAGGACTTATTGTTTTGTCGCTCTCCAGGCCGAGGCCTTTACGGCGTCTATAGACTCACCGGGAACGCCGTCCAGGACAAGTACGTCATTACCCCTGAGTTCCATGTAGGCCTGTGCGGCAGGGGTACCATCTTCCTGTGTTGAAAAGACCAGCGAATATTGCTCGACACCTGCCGTTTCAGAACCATACTTCTTTTCGAGGGCAGAGGCATAACCCCCGAAAAATTCCAGCGCATCGATATCGCTGTCCCAGGTGGTAAACCATACCAGGGCAATCTTACCTGACGGCTCATGTTCGTAGATTTGATAGAGGTCGCCGTCCCAGCCCGCGGCGATCGTCTTCGGTGCATCTTCAAGGAATTCGTTGACGAGTATCTTTATGTTGAACTCACCCAGAGTGTTCTTGTCGATAAACGTCCATCCTTCCCCTAATTCTCCTGTCAGCTGCGGGAGCGTAACGGTGGTGGGGAGGTCTATCTCTTCCGTTTCCAAGTATTTCTCGGGGTGCAGTATCTGTTCCGTGGACTGTGGTGGCTGCTCGAGCAGGCGGTCTACCTGCTCCCACCCGCCGGACTGTCTCATCTGCTGTATGAACGTAAATCCGCTGATATACGGAAACAATATGTTGCTCCTTATGAACGCGGGGGCGGTAGTCATGAGCTTTCCGCCCATTGTGCTTGTAAATTCCTCGATGAGCGGTTCAATGTTTGGGAGCATTGTGGAATCTTTTCCTGTGGGCCTCAACGCGTAGTCAATCATTACCGAGTTTGCATCGCCCTCCAGGAGCGCCTGTGTTGCCATTATGCGGTCGTCGTTCTCCTTTTCCCTGGATATAGGGAGGTTTGCTATACCCACATACTGGTCTTGGAGTGCGTGGGTCAGCTCGTGACTTATCACCGCCCTGAGCAGGGCCTCTTGTGTGTCGCCTATCAGGTATAAAGTCTTGGTACGCCAGTCGTAGAAACCCGCTACCTGTTCAGTGTACAGTTCGAGCAGGAAACTTTCCAGGTCCAGGTCCGCCGGTATAAGCCCGAATTTTGCCAGGGCCTTTTGGTCGGCCAGCAATTTGTCTTTCGGCAGCTCTTCTCTTATGAGCTTCTGTAGGTATTTGCGCAGCTCATCCTTGCTCTTGACGCCGTATTTAATTGGGCCGTCAAACTTGAGCCCTCTTATGTCTGATACATCCAAGGCTATTTCCTCTATAACACTTTCAAGACTGTCGACTTTGCCGTCTTTCTCCTGACCCTGTGTGCCCGTGGGCCACAGGAGCAGTACGACGCAGAGTAATATACCGTATTTTCGCAAAGATTTAAACCCCTCTAATCCTTTGTCTTGGTTCCTTCTGCAAGTGTGCGGTAAACACAGGGGAATTCATCCGGGTTGGTGTGGGGAAGGAAGTTGGCAGACATAAACTTGTCCATAAATGCCGGGTTTCCCATAAGGTCGAAGTACGTCATTTTTGAGGCTATTTCCTTTACCCTCCCAAAGGCCTCTTTTGAGAGCAGTGAAAGCCTGGCCCCTGCCAGCGAGCTGTTTCCTACAAAGCAGATCTTATGCGGGGGCATCTCCGGCAGCATACCGATGGTGATGGTATTGTCAATGTCCAAATAGCTTCCGAACCCGCCGGCAAGGTACACCGTTTCTATATCGGCTATGCTCAGGTCCATTGAATCGACAAGTGTGGACGCAGCCGCATAGACTGCCGCCTTCGAGCGGATAAGGTTCTCTATGTCCGCCTGGGTTATCACGATATCCGTACCTGTGGCGGTCTCTTTCCCTTCTACCAGTAAGAACTCATTGCCCTCTTCGGTCTCTCTGACCCGGGGTGTAGACCCCTTAACAAGCTTTCCGGATTTGCTTACCGCTCCGGAGCGGAGCAGTGCAGCGATGGTGTCCAGGAGGCCAGACCCGCATATTCCCCTGGGCTTGAGGTTTCCAATGACCTTGTACCGCACACTGAAGTCCTCTGATATCTGGAGTCTTTCGATGGCGCCATTGGCCGCCCTCATGCCGTGTCTTACGCCGCTTCCCTCGAACGCCGGACCCGCCGAGGACGAGCAGCATACCAGCCAGTCCGTACTGCCCAGGGCCACCTCGCCGTTTGTGCCTATGTCAATGAACAGGGAGACTGCCCCACGTTTGTCTAACCCGATTGCGGCGGCGCCTCCGGTTATGTCCCCACCGACATAAGCAGCCACGCCGGGAAGCAAGTACACGAGACCTCTTTCGCTTATGTCTATCCCCAGCTGCTTGGCCTTCAGCCGGGGGACTGAGTTGGCTGTTGGTATATAGGGTTCCTTACGGAGAAGTGTCGAGTCCAGATTCAACAAGAAATGCATCATTGCAGTATTACCGGAACAACAGACCACACCAATATCTTCCGGGCGAAGGCCGTTTCTCAGTGTAAGGGTGGAGATAAGCTCATTTATATCATTTACAATGGTTTTTTGCATTTCATTGAAAGTGCCCTTTTCCGTGGCGTAAATGATACGCTGTATGTAGTCCTCTCCCCACTTCATCTGTGAGTTGTAAGCGGCCTCGGAGTCCAGTGTCCTGTGGGTGGACAGGTCTACCAGCTGGACAACGACGGTAGTTGTACCCACGTCGATTGCGGCGCCGAAGTGGTTTTTGGTTGTATCACCCGGCTCCAACTGGATAACCTCCCTCATAGTGCCGTGCTCGGCTACAGTGGCCGTCAATTTCCAGTCGCTTTTTCGTAGAATAGAGGGCATTTGCCTTATGAGGTCAATATCCGCCTGAAGGGATTCCATACCGACTCCCTCTTCGAGCATGACGGCCCTTAGCAGGCGCTCATAGTCTGCCAGGTTGTTGTCCATGGTAGGGGGGTCGAGTTCTAGATAGAGTTTCTTTACCAGGGGGTCGTGCCTGTATTCCAGCCCGGGCAAGATAGCCGGTATCATGCCGGGGGTCACCGCTCTTTTTTCTTCTTCTGCTATTAGGATTTGCCCGACTTCTATCCTGGTCTCCGGCGGGATTGAGACCAGCAGATCGCTTTTCACCCTTGCCTGGCAGGCAAGGACGTATTTGTTTGCCACTTCGTCCTCGCTGAGCAGGGGGGTGGGTGGGCTCTCGACCTCGCCCTCTTCTATCACCACCTTGCATTTCCCGCAGGTTGCGACGCCGCCGCATAGGCTGGAGATGTAGACGTCTGCCGTGTGCGCCGCTTCCAGCACAGTGGTGCCCGGCTCCGTTTCTATGGTCTTGTCATTGGGGAGGAAGCGGATTTTAAAGGTGTGGTTCTCTTTGGACATGGCGATATGCTGGAATAAGGTTCACTCAAGGCGTTATGTTGCGCCGGTGACGGATTTATTAGTGGGGTTGACGTAAGTGCTATGTACTATGTACTATGTACTATGTACTATGTGCTATGCGGACGCGCACTTCCCACCCCGGGCCGGCTACTTCGAATGTTCCCAGGTAGTCTTGAGAAAGGAAGGCAGTCCGGACGCCTCTTTGGGGCCAACCAGTACGTCCCAGCCGGTCTCCTCCTTAATCTTAGCGGACATAACGGCTACAAGTCCGGGTATAATAAGTTTCTTGTGTTTTACCTTTTCTTGTGCGCCTGTTTGGGACAGTGCCTTCCCCACTATCTTTTCGTTGAGCTTGTCTCCAGAGTAAGCAGTCAGCACAGAAGTGCCTTCCGTGTCTACTGCCAATATGTAAGAGGGAATACGGCAGGACTCGACCTCACCTTCAACAGTGTAATACGTTAGAGAGAAATTAGTAGTAAACATGACGGGTGAGTTCTCGTTTACCTGCCCTACTTCGTATAATTCCGATTTGACCTGCACGGGTTTTTGCGGGTCTGTATATATATTTTGTCTGACGGTGAGGAGGGGCATTACCTGCCAGGGCTCGTAGCTTGACAGCACTATGATGCCCGCATATTTTGCCATGTAAGTGGAGGCATGAATTATTTCCTGGTACGGGTCGCTGTTAGACGTGAAGGTAATGGTTGGAAAGCCCAGTGGGCGGAAGTTCTTCTTGAGGGCGAGCCTCCTTATCTTGGTGAGCCCCTGAAGCATGTTTTTTACGCCGTTACCCTTGTAGTCTATCACTATTTCGCTGACACCGAGGGCCTTGATCTTCTCGGTAAGGTCCGCTAATTCCTCAAGGCTTGGGGCAGAAACGCCAAGGGGACAATTTTTTTCCTTGGCCAGTTTCGCCATTGGTTCGTAATTACTGCCGTTTGCCCCGTACGCCAGGGGTCTCTTTTCGGCCGTGTGCTCAAGGGCGGCCCCCATTGCCTCCGGCGATTCGCTTACAAGTACAATACCCAGTTGTGTCCCGGTCGCTAGCTTCTGGGCAGCCTTTGCAAATTTATCCTTGTCGTTGCTTTCGTTCTTTAGCGCCACGAGGTCTATGGATATCTCGGTCCCTACGCGGTGGAACGTCAGGGCGTTGACCTTTTCTATGTTTGCAGCCAGATCCTCTTCACTCTGGTTGTCGCTTATAGAGATGGCTACACCACCCGGATGATAAAACTTCTCATCGTGCCTGAAGAGTACGTTTTCCTCGCCTATCTGGAGAGGAGAGTCGCCCGAGCCAATGGTAACCAGTTTTATCGGGGGTGCGGATGCCTCGCCCAGCGCCTTCTTTGCCTCATCACTCACGTCGGGGCACTCATCCAGCGAGGCCTTTTTCTGCACCATTTGCATGGCAAAGGCAAGGCAGGTGGGCCTCCCGCACTTCTTGCAATTCGTCTTGGGTAGAAGCTTATATATGTCCAGTCCTGTCAGCGCCATTTTAATCCAGTTCGTCCTTGCCCTTGATTATCTTGTTAATTAGCCCGTATTTCAGGGCCTCCTCTCCACTCATCCAGTAATTCCTGCGCGTGTCGTTTTCAACCTTCTTGACGTCCTGACCGGTTTCTTGAGCAATGAGCCGGTTTATCTTGTCGCGGAATTTCAGTATCTCACTGGCCTCAATCTGTATGTCTGCCGCCGAACCCATTACGCCGGTGCTTGGCTGATGTATGAGTATGCGGGCGTTGGGCAGGCTGTACCTGTTTTTCTTCTTTGCGCCGAGGAGGATTATCACGGCCGCACTTGCGGTTATTCCCGTGCAGATCGTCTTCACCTCGGGTTTTATGAATCGGGTGATGTCGAATATTGCGAACCCGGCGTCGGCGTCGCCACCGGGGGAGTTGATAAAGAGTTTTATCGGTTTTTTCGGGTCTTCCTGTTCCAGCAGAAGAAGCTGGGAAATAACCCGCAGTGCCTGCTTCTTGTCAATCTCGTCTGCTATAATGATTGTGCGCGTCTTGAGCAGGCGGGGCAGCAACCCGTCTTCGTCACGTTCTTTTTCTTGTGCATCAGGTTTTGTTTTGTTCATAGGGTTATATTAGCGCCTCTAATTTGAGTGCGGGGTGGTTGACCTTTTTCATATGGTTCATTACCTCTTCTTCCGTCGCCGCGATCGTCTCATCGGCTATCTTACTGATGAAGTCCTCAAGTCCGAGCTCTTTGGCCGTTTCCTCTATGAGGTCGCCCAGCTCTTCTTTGAGTTCCTTGGGCATCCAGACAAGCCTTGCCAGGCCACCGTCTGCGGAGATAAATTTCTGGCTTGCCAGAAACAGTTTGCTGTGGCCCACGAACCCCGGCGTCTGCTGACCGCCGCCCACCGAGCCGGCAAGGGTGGAGAACTTCATGCCGCACGGGGTCATCTCCGTAAAATCCCTGTGTACGGTCATTACGCCGTTACACATCGGGAGCAGTACCGAAATGCACTCGAAGCAGCCACAGCTTGTCATGGGGTCTACCAGCATACTGTACATGCTCACCCTCTCAAACTTCCGGCTGGATGCGTCCAACAGGAACTTGTTAACACCTTCCCACTGGCCCTTTGAATCGTCAATGACTTTGCCTTTTTCTATGGGCTGGTTGGGTCCGGTCGGCGTTATCTCGAAAGAGGCCTTGCCATCGAGCCAGCTGACCGAGCCGCACAGGCCGGAGCGCTCGGGGGAGATGACGCAGATGTGGGTGGGCGCGAAACTCTGACAGAGGGAGCAGCTGTAGAACAGGTCTACGGTGTCGTCCTTCATGCCCATCATGCGCTCGTCTCTCTCGGCAAAGCCCTGGTGCACCTCATCCAGTAACTTCTCGACGTCTTCTTTCTTTGTGTAGATTGTCGCCTGTACCTTGTCGATTATCACCCCGTATTCCTCGTGGAATTTGGCATGGAGTATGGTGCCGATGTGCTTGAGCCTGAGGCCCATCTTGAAGCCTTCTATGCTTATTCGGTGGCGTATCTGGTCGCGCTGCCCCATGTGGAAGATGCCCTGGGCCTCACCCAGGAAGCGGTGCATCTGGCGTTCCAGTATGGGCTCGAAGTCCTTCTGCATCTTCCGGCCCGCCACCTCGATGTATATGCCTATGTCTATGGATGACCCCTGTTCAAACTCGTCCAGCTCGGGCCCGATTATTTTTATCTTGCCGTCGTCAATCTCGCCGATGTCCTTCATGACCGCGAACTCAAATCCGTGTGCCTTCGGGCCGCCGAACTCGACGTACATGTCGTCCTTTCTTATCCGCTCGCCCTCAAAGGCGGGCCCGTAAGGGACGGGGATGTCTATCTTGTGGATGGAGACCTTCAGGCCCCTTACCTCAATGGCCTTTTCCACTATCTTGTCATGAGGTATCCGGGATACTACGTGTTCGTAGGTGCAGACGCCGGTGGGCAGTATCTCCGGTATGTCTGTGTCTGCAATGGTGGGGAAACCGTAGTTTATTGCGCCTGCGGCATTTGCATATTTTTCGTCGTCTACCGTCCCCAGGGCCATAACAAAGGCGAAGATGCGGTTTTTGTTATATAGCAGGTTGCGCCGGAAGTCGCCCGGCTTGACGGCCCCGAAGGACATGGCCGCCCGGTTGGCAAAGCCAAGGGCATATACGGTGGCGCTTATGTCCTTTCCGAATGGCACCAGTCGTGTCTCCCACCCGAGTTGTACGCCCTTACTGTCGAGTTGCTCCGCAAAACTTACGCCGTCGGTCTCGGAGGACATGAATATGTAGAGGTTCTTTTGCTGGAGTTCACGGGCTATCTTTACCGCGGTGTCTGCATCGGGTGCGGCGCCGACAATGGCGGCAAAACCGGGGGCGGTGCCGTCGACGAACTCTATACCCCTTTCACGCAGTATTGCGTCGTTGGCTGCGCCCAGCCATATACCCTCAACGGGGTTAGGCCCTATCAGATACTTGCAGGCCTCGATGACCTCCTCTGCAAACAGGGTGGCCATCCCTGCATCGAGGGCGTGTCCCAGGTAAGGCAGCCAGTGCTCATCCCTGGGGACGGGCGGGAGCATTGCCTTTGCGCGTTTAAGGACGGGCTGGAATTCATCCAGTGTCTTGACCTCCATGCCCGTCATGGAGTAGATTACCGGGAAGTAGTAGGCGGTATTGGGGAACTCTACCTTTTGGTCCTTACCCTTCTGTGCGATGGTTTCGCTCAGTTTGTCTTCGGCGCGTTTTACTATCTTGTGTGCGCCACGGATAGCAGCCGCGCAGATTATTCTAGACATAAAGCAGATCTCCTTAGACGTTTATATCAAGCTTGCGCCTATCTTCCATGTCGTAGAGTTTTCGCTCAGCTGCAATGTTGATCCCGAGCGCCTCCCGTTTCTTCTCTATGTGGTCGATGATTAGTTTTCCGACATTTTTTATGTCAGGCTCAAAAGCCCATTTGCCCCCGAGTTCCTCCTCTAGTCCCTCGGTAAGCAGCCTTTGCAGGTCGGGCGCTCCCTGGACGGGCGAGTTGATGCCGAATATGGTAAAGACGCCGGATGCGACAAAGAACTGCCCGATGCAGAGGGCCTTTTCGTGCATCCACTCGAAGCACGCCCCTGCCACCGGCAGTTCACTTATGTCGTTACCGAGCCCGCCTTCCGCTACCATTTCTGAACAGGCGATGAGGATGCGGCTATTGTCTACACAGGCCCCTACGTGCAGCACCGGTGGTATTCCTACGGCCTCGCATACCTCCCTGAGGCCTTTTCCGCAGGCTTCCTGGTATTCCGGGACCATGAGGCCCTCTTTGGCGGACTCCGTGGCCGCGCATCCTGTCTGGATCACCAGTATGTCGTTTGATATTAACTCCTTAACCAGGTCTATGTATGGTACGTGGCCGGGCAGGACCTTCGGGCTGGTACAGCCGACGATAGCGGCCACACCGCGAATCCTTCCGTTAATGATGTTGTCGTTGAGGGGTCTGTAGCTGGCCCTGAATCTACCCCCCAGCATGTATTTTATGGTCTCATGGCTGAAACCGACTACTATCTCTTTTTCGCTTCCCTTGGGGATAAAGACCTTTGAGCGGTCTCTATTCGGGTAGTTGTCGATTGCCGTCCATACAATCTTTTTTGCGGCCTCCATCGCGTTTTCGTCGCTGACCTCAACATGCTCGGCCCCGGCGATCTTGCACTTCGGTGACGTGGTAATCAGTTTTGTGTGGAAGCACTTGGCGGTTTCAAGGTCACCCTGCATTATGCACTGTATGTCGACAATTACCGCCTCAATGGCGCCTGTTGCGATGGCCATTTCCTGCATCTTCATGTGGCCCGCCATAGGTATCCCGTGGCGCATAAGGAGTTCGTTGGCGGTGCAGCATATACCGGAAAGGTTTATGCCCTTTGCGCCGACGGCCTCTGCAGCCTTTTTGAGCTCCGGGTCCTGGGTGGCCAGGGCCACCATCTCCGAGAGCTGGGGCTCGTGGCCGTGCACCAGGATGTTTACCTCGTCTTCCTTTAACACGCCCAGGTTTGCCTTACCTCTAATCGGCTTTGGGGTACCGAAGAGGATGTCCTGGAGTTCCGTGGCAATCATGGAGCCGCCCCAGCCGTCCGCAAGTGAAGTGCGGCTGGCCTGACGCATAAGGTTCTTGTAGTCCTGGTCGGCGCCCATGCCGGTTCGGTGCATACTCTCGGTCACCTCGCGGTCGATTGCCCTGGGGGTGATGTTAAGCTCTTCCCAGATCTTCTGACGGGCTTCCGGGGCGCGTTTGATAAACCGCTGATAGCCGTAAGCCTTGCCGAATTCGGCCAGCGCCATCTCGCCTACCTCTTCTGCAATTTCTTTGACGCTCCGCCCCTCTGTCTTTACGTCGAACCACCCGGCCACCATCATTAGTTTCTCTTCGTCTTTTATTTTATAGCCCGGGGCCTCTCCCCTGGCCGTGGCGACAAGAAGCTGGGCGACGGCCCTGCCGTGGTCTGAGTGGGCCGCTGCGCCGGCGGCTACCATCCTGGTGAAGTGTCTGGCTGCTATGGTGTTGGCGTCGGCACCGCATATACCCGTTTGAGGACCTTTGCCGAACGGGTCTATGTTACAGGGCCCCATGTTGCAGTGTCTGCAGCAGAGCCCCACCAGTCCAAAACCACACTGGGGTTGCTGGGCCTTGTAGCGGTCGTATAGGGACTCTACGCCGATTTCTTTCATCCTCGCAAGCATCTTTTCAGACACCTTGTCTTCACCCAGACTCTTGTCCTTCGGGGGTGTTTTCTCTTCTTTGGGCTGTGCCTTCTTGTCTTTTGACTGCATTTATTACTCCTTACGTGGTGCCACTGCGCCGGTTGACGGTGACACTCTACAACTTAAACCACACGCATAAAGTGTGGGCTTGTAGTTTTTTGCAAGAACCTTCTAAATAAAAGAAGAAACTACTGATTAAAGCACCATCTGAGAAGAATCGTAATTCTAACGTTATTAGCATAGGAAATCAATACCTTTTCCTTATGCAAGGGGTGTTGCGGGTATCCGTTTTTATGCGGAGATAATACCGGGCCTCGTATTAGACTAACCCACGATAACAACACAGGTTACAAGGGCCCCGGTTGTATGGCTACCTGCGCTGGCAACAGGGGTGTGTGGCTGGAACCGCGGTACGGGAGCTACGTCGCCTGCCCTTGCGTGCCGACCATGTTCTTTTCCTTCTGTTTCCTCTTCTTGTTGGCCTGCTCTAACAGGGCAGTTTGCTTTTCGGCCTCTTCGAGCTTGATGGCGACCTTTTTGGAGACCCCGGATTCCTGCATGGTAACACCATACAGCATGTCCGCTATAGCCATTGTGCGCTTGTTGTGGGTTATGATGATAAACTGAGAGTTGGCGGTGAACTCCTGCACCACACGTGCAAAACGGGTGATGTTACTTTCGTCCAAAGCGGCGTCGACCTCGTCCAGGATGCAGAAGGGGCTGGGTTTGGTCCGAAATATGGCGAACAGGAGCGCCACGGCGGTTAGTGACTTCTCACCCCCGGAGAGGAGGCTTAAAGAGCGGAGGTCCTTGCCGGGGGGCTGTGCGATTATCTCAATACCGGCGTCCAGGACATCCACCCCTTCTTCCAAATATATGTGTGCCTTTCCGCCACCGAAGAGTTTACGGAACATAATGTTGAAATTCTCCCGTATCTCTTCAAAACTCTTCTCAAAACGCTCTCTACAGGTATGGTTTATCTTCCTTATTATCTCTGAGAGGGAATTCTTGGCCCTTGTGAGGTCTTCTTGCTGGTTGAGCAGGAACCGTTCCCTTATCTCGAGTTGCTCTTGCTCCTCCAGGGCCTCTAGATTTAAGTTGCCGATTCTTTCTATCTTGCTCCTGAGCCCTTCATTCT
>JAZGAY010000051.1:0-5593 GCA_036475985.1 Candidatus Brocadiales bacterium | reverse complement strand
CTAAAGGTCTGGCCGGGCTTAGCGTGGAGATTTTATCTTCCGGCGGGACGGCCAAACTCCTCAGGAAAAACGGTCTCAACGTCAAGGATGTCTCCGAATACACCGGCTTCCCCGAGATGATGGACGGACGGGTGAAGACGCTACACCCCAAGGTGCACGGCGGGCTGCTGGCGCTAAGGGAAAACGCGGTTCACGTCCGGCAGATGAAAGAGCATGGAATCCTTCCTATTGACATGGTCGTTGTAAATCTATATCCGTTTGAGAAGACTATTGCCAGGGAAGGCGTTACAATGGCGGAGGCCATAGAGAATATAGACATCGGCGGACCTTCCATTATCCGCTCTGCGGCAAAGAACCACAGGCATGTCGCCGTCGTAGTTGACCCGGGTCAGTACGGTTCAGTAATGGAAGAAATGCAGAAGAATGACGGTAGGATATCCGAGTCAAAGACCCTGGAGTTGGCCGTACAGGCATTTAGGCTCACCTCACGCTACGATACCGCAATCTCCCGTTTTCTCGCCGGCGATACGCAAGACCTCTTTCCACAGAAACTTTCCATAGAATTTTTCAAGAGGCAGGCACTGCGATACGGGGAGAATCCGCACCAGGACGCCGCATTTTACGCAGATACGGAGTCTGAGGGGCTGGCAGGGCCCTGTGTCTCTCGGCTGGAGCAATTGTGGGGCAAGGAGCTTTCATTTAACAACATACTCGACCTGGACGCGGCCCTTGAGCTGGTCAAGGAGTTCGACGGCCCAGGTGCGGTGGTAATAAAACACACAAACCCTTGTGGTGCAGGGGTTGCCAAGACGCTGTCCGAGGCGTTCGGCAAGGCATACAGCGGCGACCCTGTGTCCGCCTTTGGCTCTATAATAGCCCTCAATCGCCCTGTGGACACCGAGACTGCGGAGGAGATTGCTGCGTCCGGCCACTTTGTCGAAGCGGTGGTAGCGCCTGAGTTTGATTCCAAGGCGACGGAAATCCTCAAGACGAAGCGGAAGTGGGGCGCAGACCTGCGCATACTCCGCTCAGGTGAACTCGGCAGGACGCAGGCCAGTAAGCCCTTGCTGGACATGAAGAGGGTTGGAGGGGGCATGCTGGTGCAGACAGGGGACCTTCTTGACGAGGAGCTTAACGGCCTCAAGTGCGTCAGCGCCAAGAAACCTTCGGAGAAGGAGATGAGGGACCTGAGGTTCGCCTGGATAGTGGCAAAGCATGTGAAATCAAATGCCATAGTGCTGGCCAAAGACGGGGCAGTGGTAGGGGTGGGTGCAGGACAGATGAGTCGTGTGGATTCGGTTGAGATAGCCATAAAAAAGGCGGCGGACAGGGTAAGGGGCTCTGTGATGGCTTCTGATGCCTTTTTCCCCTTCAGGGACGGCGTGGATGCGGCTGCGGGCGCGGGTGTGACGGCTGTCATACAGCCGGGGGGGTCTAACAAGGATGCCGAGGTGATTGGCGCGGCCGACGAACACGGGGTGTCGATGGTCTTTACGGGGCGGAGGCATTTCAGACATTAGCCAGATGGTGAGGGTAAAGATTTGTGGCATAACCAACGCAGGGGATGCCAGGTCTGCCGTGTATTTTGGCGCCGACGCCCTGGGCTTTGTGTTTGCCCCGAGCGTTCGCAGGACAACCCCTGAAAGGGCAAGGGGAATAGTGAGGTCGTTGGGGCCTTTTGTCAACTGTGTGGGCGTCTTTGTCGATGAAGACTTGGAGGTTGTTCGGGAGATAGCGGGGTACTGCGGGCTTGATACCATCCAGCTCCATGGTAATGAGACACCCGAGGACGTGGATGGGCTAAGGGGTGAGTACCGTGTCATAAAGGCCCTGAGGCTTAGGGACGGCAGGGGACTGAAGCAACTCGGGCGTTATAAGGTAAGCGCTTTTTTGTTAGATACTTACGACAAGAAGAAAGTGGGTGGCACTGGGAAGGCGAACCCAACAATGTGGGCAGTTGCGCGAAGAGCGGTAGAGTTGGGTGCGGCGCCGATAATTCTTGCGGGCGGGATGAACCCCGGTAACGTGAGGGATGCGATAGCGGTGGCCAGCCCCTTCGGAGTAGACGTCTCGTCGGGCGTGGAGCTTAGACCCGGCAGGAAGGACAAGAGACTTGTAAGGGAGTTCATTCGGGCTGCAAAGGGTTTTTAGAAATATGATGGGTAAGAGGGAGGCTGAGGAGTTGGGTTCCGATAAGAGTTTTGAGGATCTTGTAGAGTTGATGCGTAAACTGCGGGGTGAGGGAGGCTGCCCGTGGGATAAGGAACAGACCCACGAGTCCCTTAAACCCTATCTGGTAGAAGAGGTCTATGAGGTAATAGACGCGATAGATTCGCACGATGCAGAGAATCTTAAGGAAGAGTTGGGCGATCTGCTTTTCCAGATTTTTTTTCACTCGCAGATGGCCAGCGAAAACAAGGAATTTGACATAAGAGACGTTATGAAGGCCTGTCTGGAAAAGATGACGGCAAGACATCCCCATGTCTTTGGTGACGTGCGTCTGGAGACGGCGGAAGAAGTGCTTAAGATATGGCATAAGGTAAAGATGGAGGAGAAGGGAGAGGAGGAGAAGTCGGTCCTTGGCAGTGTCCCAAAACACCTGCCGGCCCTGCAGAAGGCCCAGAAGCTCCAAAAAAAGGCCTCAAGGGTGGGCTTCGACTGGGAGAAGGTCGAGGACGTGGTTGCGAAGGTGGAAGAAGAACTGCAGGAAGTGAAAGAAGCGATGGCCCTGGGCAGGCATGAGGAGGTGGAGGAAGAGATTGGAGACCTGCTGTTTGCCGCGGCTAATCTGTCGAGGTTCCTGAAAATAAACCCCGAGGAGGCATTACACAAGGCCGTAAAAAAGTTTGTAAAGCGCTTTGAGAGGATAGAGTCCGAACTGGCGGCAAAGGGGAGGGATATTGAGGAATGTTCGCTGGAAGAGATGGACTCGATGTGGGAAGCTATTAAGAGAGAGTAAAAGAACTTCAGGGTGAGTGTGTGACCACTGCTTCCAAAAAGATATAAAGCGGGACTGTACTGCGTATCAATAAACAAAAGGAGGTGTAGCTACCAAGAGCTGATCACCTCCTTTTTTAAATCTATCCGACGGTACTGCTGTTAAGACACGGCCTTCTCGCCCTTCTCTCCCGTGCGGATGCGCACGACTTCGTCGACGGTGCTCACAAATATCTTTCCGTCTCCGACATTGCCGGTCTTCCCCTCCTCTACGATAGCAGCGATTATCTTGCTGACGTCTTTGTCAGGAGATACGATCTCTATCTTAACCTTGTCGAGGAGGTCTATCTTGATCGACTTGCCACGCCATGTCTCAGTTATACCCTTCTGAACGCCGTGGCCTCTTACGTTAGTTACTGTAAGCCCAGGATGCTTAATTTCCTCCAGGGCAGCTTTCACAGCATTCAGCTTACCAACCCTGATGATGGCTTCTACCTTTTTCATGGTAGTTCCCTTCCTTTCTCGCAGACAGTTCTCAGATTTTGATGAATTCTTTTAGAAAACTTACTCTCGCTAACGCAGGGGGAACGCTTCTAACCTTCGTCCCCCCTACGCCGCATTAAAATGTCCTGATGACCTTTTGGTCAAAACAAAAAAGACCAGGCCATTTTATGTCTCGTGAGAGTAAGCGATCTCCTTATGCTGGCTAATATCCATACCAGCTGTCTCATCCGCAGCACTTGCCTTTAGACCAACAGTGTACTTGATGATCAAGGCCAATATTGCCGTAATGCCGCAGGCCCAGGCCCATGAGGCTGCGATGCCTATGGACTGTGGTATCAGCTGGTAAGGGTTGCCATAAATTGCGCCATCTGCGCCGCCCGGGTTTACAGACAACTGGGCAAAGATGCCAGTGGCAAATGCTCCCCAAGATCCACCCAAGGCGTGTATACCGACAACGTCAAGTGCGTCGTCGTAACCCAGGGCTTTCTTCATGTAGACACTACCGTAGTAACACACCAGACCTGCACCGACTCCTATTGCAATCGATCCCATGGGACCTACAAAACCCGAGGCAGGCGTTATGGCAACAAGCCCTGCGACGGCACCGGAACAAGCTCCGACCAGAGTCGGCCTCCCGGAATGGGCCCAATCAAGGACGCTCCATGTGAAGCCCGCGCACGCTGTAGCGGTATTCGTGACGACGAAGGCGCTTGCAGCAATACCGTCGGCTGCTAATTCACTTCCGGCGTTGAAACCGAACCACCCAACCCATAGTAAAGCGGCGCCCAACATTGTAAATGGTATGTTATGCGGCGGGTGCACGGATTTCGGATATCCTTTGCGCGCCCCCAAGAACAAACACAGAATCAAGGCTGAGGCGCCTGAAGTGATGTGCACAACCGTGCCGCCAGCGAAGTCTAACGCTCCAATGCCTCCGAGCCAACCACCCGGCCCCCATACCCAGTGGCATATCGGCGCATAGACCGCAGTCGTCCACAGGGGAATGAGTAGTAACCATGCAGAGAACTTCATTCGTTCTACAACGGCACCACTTACTAGAGCGAGGGTTATAATGGCAAACATACACTGAAAAATCATGAAGGTAAGGTGGGGTATCGTCCCCGTAGCTTCTTGGCCCACTCCCTGGAGTGCGACCCATTCAAAACCGCCAATGAACCAGTTACCCTCAGCAAACGACAGGCTGTAACCCCAGAGCACCCACTGTATACTTACGGTGCAAATAACGATGAAAGACATCCACATCGTGTTTACCATGTTCTTTGTCCCTGCCATACCACCATAAAACAAGGCAAGGCCAGGAGTCATGATTAACACCAGGGCTGAAGATGCGAGTATCCATGCATTATCACCTGAATCGATTACGCCTTCTAAATCCCCTGCCTGAGCGGGAGATAGTTCTTGGGCCATACCGGTTGATGCATATAGTGCGCACATCAATGCAAAGATTGATGTTGCGCCTAAAAAGGCTCCCTTTCCCATGTTCCTCTCCTTTGTTTGAGAATTATCCTGCCTTCTCACCAAGAAATTGCATGTTACTTTTCTGTTAAACAAGCCACTTTCTCAAAACGTCTCAACAACCTGAACTCCGCACTACGAACACCGTACTAATATATGTCCTTCAAGAGCCACCGCCCGGCCTAAGCTTTATTTCCCACAACTGACTGGCAAGCCTGTCCGTGTCGGCGTTTAAGAATAGAGACGGCTCTTTTTCTTTCATTCGCTCAATTACACTCTTGCATCTGCGTGTCGAGTAAGTTGCCAATACGTCAGATATCTCTGACGTGCTATGACAGGGCACGCAGTTGCTCTTGTACACGTCTTTTGTGAAGTCGATTACGTCGGTTTCGGCAATTTCCCTTAACATCTTGAACTGCTCAAGGTGTTTTGGGTCCACTTCGCCTTTCTGGTATTCTTTAAACAAATCGATTATATCCTGTTCTTCCTTGGTAAACTCTTGTTTTTCCATCTGCATCCTGTTAAACGCATGCAGGATGTCTTCCTCAATCCACTCTTCATGGGAGAATATATATTCCAGTATATGGCACTGCCCGCACTTATTGCCCAACGTCACATCCATACCGTCTTCAGAATTCAGGCCTGGTATTGGTACGCCGTAATCACCCGTACTAGA
>JAZGAY010000050.1:0-2304 GCA_036475985.1 Candidatus Brocadiales bacterium | reverse complement strand
GACACTCGCACGCTCGCACGCCCCGAGATCAATACGGGAAGTTACGGTACCGTATTTTTGTACGATCTTGAGCGTGCCACCCGTTGCCGCGATCTCGCGCTCGCCGATTTTGAGCGCTTCCACCACGACGACCTGCGCGCCGGGCAGGTGTGCCAGCAGCTCAGTCTCATCCGCGACGAGCCGGACCTCGGCAGGATAGAGGCTTCCGATTCGAGCGCGCAGACGCTGGCACCAGCCCGCGAAATCCGGTAGCTCGTGCGCAAAGAAATCGGAGAACGCCGCCATGCGCGCGGCGGGTGTGGCTGGGTCGAGGATCACTTGGATCAGCCGAGGAAAGGGATCGTCCTCCACGACGATGACGGGCCGTGGCGAGGTAACCATGGGTGCGATTAACTGCTCCGGCCTGTAGCTGGCTCCGGATCGATCTTCAGCGCCTTCAGCACCCGCGTGTGCATGTTGTAGGCGCCGATCAGCACGGTGAGTTCCACAGTCTGGCGTTCGCTGTAATGGGTCCGCAAGGGTTTGAACACTGCTTCCGAGACCTCAATTTGCTGCGTCATCGTGTCGACGTAGGCAAGCAGCACGCGATGCTTTTCGCTGAACAGGGTGGATGAGGTCCAGTCGGCGAGTGCATTGACCTGCGCCGGCGTGAGCCCCTCCTTCAAGGCGTAGGTTGGGCCGTGCGCGCGCAGGATGTAGTCGACACCGTTCAAAATCGCGACCCGCATCACGGCAATCTCGCGGCTCTGGCCATCGATCTCGGTGCTGTATCGCACGGCCGAATTGAGGTCGAACCAGGCGCTGGCGATCGCTGGGCTGTGCAACATCATGCGGTAGATATTCAATAGTCGACCACCCCGGGCACTGCGGATCTGGGCTATGAGATCTGACAGCTCGGGATGATTCTTTTCGTCGATCAACGATACGCGTGCCATGGCTTTTCTCTACGAGAGATCAACTTCGACCCCTTCTTCTCCCAATTGGTTTAACCTTCATTACCCCAATGCAGAGAAAATATCCATCTCCGCCTCAGAAGCTTACCGTCAGTTGCCTCTGAAGTGACCAGTGTCAGGTTTTGTTATTTTCTTTTTGGATTGAACAGCCGGACAGGAAGGAACAATATAAAAAAAGCAAAGCCTATACTACGCCACTACGTAGCTTTGATTAACGAACTATTACTCTCCCTTGACCTTGATTTCTACGCGCCGGTTGATTGCGCGTGCCCAATGAGTCCTCTGATCAAAAACCGGTCGGGATTCACCGAAACTCTCGACCGACATGTTGGCTGGATTGATCCCGAGGTGGACCAATTCCAGTTTCACTGTTGCAGCCCTGCGGAGGCCCAATTTCTGATTGTAATCGTCAGAACCGATATAATCCGTATGGCCTCCTATAATAACTAGTACATCTGACTTTGCTTTAATCTTCTGTGCTGCCAGATAAATTTTCCCTTTGCCCAGCTCGCTAAGTTCCGCCGAGTCGAAACGGAAGGCGACGTCCGGGAAGAACACATTTTCCACCGCTACTACCTTGGGAACATCTTTAATGACCTCTTTTACCACAATCTTTTCTGCCGGGACTTTCCTGGGCGTTGCGCTTTCGATTGTCGGTTCTTGAAGAGGTGCTTTTGCAAATGAGGATGCTTTTTCAAGGCCCACCTGAGGTTGGTAGTCCTCTTTTACCTGACCAAAGGAGACTAGCCAGGGGCCGCCACAGGCTCCACGGGCAACTTCCCCTATCTCTTTCCCGTTTGTGCCCCCTTCGAAGTTGCCCGGAACCTGGTAAGTAGATACATAGGCGACGGCGGTCACTGCCTGTGTACCCACACACATTGTCAGTTTAATCGGGAAGTAGAGCAGTGATAATAAACCACTACCTACATGATACACTGCGTCTTCCTCCGAACCAGCTTGCGCCCGCGCTATAGACGGGGCCAGCAACAGGGCGAGGACTATGGTAATAACACAGATTCCACAAAATGTTTTTTTCCGCCTCATATTCTCTCCTTTCAACGGTTCCAGGCTAAAACCGATTGTCCAAGATTTATTGATTCAAGTCAAGACCTAAAAGAGGCGGCCTCTTATCTGCGGTGGGTTAGGTAAAAGCGGCTTTTCCCTTATGGCATAAAACGCGAGAATAGCAGGGAGTCTTTGACTCGGTGTTTATAACCTTTGCAGTTAAGCTGCGGCATCTGATAAAGGTGAAAGAGGGGAATTCAGGTCTTGGATCTGGTCTCTTTGGATTTTGGAATCAAGCCGTCACATTTGGTAAGAGGTGTTGCCTACTGAGATCGGGCTCTTGATT
>JAZGAY010000005.1:0-6879 GCA_036475985.1 Candidatus Brocadiales bacterium | reverse complement strand
TTCCGTCCCACCATAGGTCTTAACGGTATAGGTCGTATTGCATCCGCCCTCCGCCGCTTTGCCAATATGATGGGTCTTTACGATGGAAAGGCCGGCGGAAGGGTATGGTCTACCTATACCTGGCACGGCGACCTGGGACCGGGACACCCAATGGTGACAGGCGTTCAGACATTCGACCCGGAAATAAACGACTTCCGCCACGCAAAGCTGATCGTTTTCTGCGGAAAGAACATGATAGAAAACAAGATGGCCGATGCTCACTGGTGGATAGAGACTATGGAGAGGGGCGGCAAGATAGTCAACATCGCCCCTGAATACAGCCCTGCCTCCCAGAAGGCCGACTACTGGATGCCCGTACGTCCGGGCACCGACGTTGCGCTTATGCTAGGTGTGGCCGGCATATTAATAAAAGAAAAGGGGTATGAAGAGGAGTTTGTAAAACAGTTTACCGACCTGCCCCTGCTGGTGAGATGGGATACGCTCAAGCACCTCAAGGCCGACGACATAATCAGCGGCTACAAGAACAAGGAGCTTAACGGCTACAGTAAGACCGTCCAGATAATCGACCCTGAGATGAGGCAGGAGTGGGGTGATTTTGTGGTCTGGGACAAGAAGTCAAACGGCCCCAAGGTCGTCACCAGAGAGGACGTTGGCCAGCACTTTAAGAAAATGGGAATAGACCCCGCCCTTGAGGGCAGCTACAAGGTCAAGACCACGGACGGCAAGGAGGTTGAGGTCAGGCCCATATTCCAGCTCTATGCGGAGCTTACCAAGGAGTATGACCTGGACACTGTGCAGGACATAACCGGTTGTCCCAAGGAGATGGTCCGGCAGTTGGCCAAGGACTTTGCCACCATAAAGCCGGCCCAGATACATACCGGCGAGGGCACCAACCACTACTTCCACTGCGACATGAAGGACAGGGCAAACTTCCTCGTTCTGTCGCTCACGGGGAATATCGGAAAGCCGGGCGGAAACCCGGGACACTGGGCGGGCAACTACAAGGGCTGCGTATTCCCCGGTGCAGGCGTCGTGATATACGAAGACCCCTTTAACCAGAATCTCGACCCGAACGCCAAGCCCGACGATGTTAAGAAGAGGCAATTCCTGTGGTGCGAAGAGCCCGCTTATTGGGGTTACGGGGAAAACATCCTCAAGGTCAAGGGCAAGGTCTTCACCGGCAAGACCCATATGCCCACGCCCACCAAGGTGGAATGGCACATTAACGACAACCACCTGAATAACGCGAAATGGGCCTACAACATGATTCAGAACGTTTACCCGCGAGAAGAGATGATCGTGGTCCATGACTGGGAGTGGACGGGGAGCTGTGAGTATGCCGACCTGGTATTTCCCGTGCACAGTTGGATGGAATTGACCAGTCCGGATATGGCGGCCTCTTGCTCCAACCCGTTCCTGCAGGCATGGAAGGGGGGTATAGACCCCGTCTATGACACGAGACAGGACCATGAGATTCTGGCGAACGTGGCTGCCAAGCTCACCGAGCTTACGGGTGAAGAGCTCTGGAAAAGCCACTACAAGTTCACTCTGGAAGGAAAGTCAGAGGTCTACCTCCAGCGTATACTCGACGCCGGCAGTACGACGGCAGGCTACAAACTGGACGAACTGGTCAAGCAGGAAAAGGCGTCGATGATGCTCTTCCGCACATACCCGAGGATTCCAGCCTGGGAGCAGATCAACGAGTCCAAGCCCATGTACAACAAGACGGGCAGGCTTGAGTTCTACCGCGACGAAGACGAGTTCATCGAATACGGTGAGAACCTGATCGTATTCCGCGAACCGGTAGAGGCGACGCCCTATCTGCCCAATGCGATAGTATCGACGCACGGTGCCATAAGACCCAACGACTACGGCATACCGCTTGATGCCACGGGCGCGGATGAACGCTCTGTCAGGAACGTGAAGTTGCCATGGTCAAAGGTAAAGAACATTAAGAACCCGCTATGGGAAAAGGGCTACAGGTTCTACTGTCTGACCCCTAAGAGCAGGCACAGGGTACACTCCTCATGGAGCGTAGCCGATTGGAACCTTATATGGGATTCCAACTACGGAGACCCGTACCGTATGGACAAGAGGACGCCGGGCGTCGGCGAGCATCAGATACACATGAACCCGGATGACGCGAAAGAGCTGAGTATAAACGACGGAGACTACGTCTGGTGCGACGCCAACGAAGAGGACAGGCCATACGTGGGTTGGAAGCCTACAGACCCCTTCTACAAGGTCGCGCGCCTTATGTTGAGGGTGAAGTACAACCCGTCCTACCCGAGGGGAGTGACTATGATGAAGCATGCCCCGTGGATGGCCTCGTGGAAGAGCGTGCTTGCACATGAGACAAGGGCAGACGGCAGGGCGGTGTCCGCCGATACCGGCTACCAGTCGAACTTCAGATACGGCTCTCATCAGTCCATAACAAGGGGCTGGCTCCAGCCAACCATGATGACAGACAGCCTGGTCAGGAAGAACGACGCGGGACAGCATATTGGTAAGGGCTACGAGATAGACGTTCATGCCCCCAATACGCCACCCAAAGAGACCTTGGTCAGGATAACGAAGGCCGAGGACGGAGGTATAGAGGGTAGAGGTCTCTGGGACCCCGCCAGGACGGGACACACTCCCGGAGGAGAGAGTGAGGACATGAAGAGGTACCTCAAAGGCGAGTTCTATATTTAAGTCTAACTGGTATACCACGTGGTCTATTAAGAATAGTCAGGAGCAGTAGCAGGAGGAGGAATAATGGCAAAAGTCTATAATTGGCAGCTAGGCCGTGAGATGGAATACCCCTTCGAGGACAACCGGCCGAAGAGGCAGTTTGCTGCGGTGTTTAACATAAACCGTTGTATTGCCTGTCAGACCTGTACCATGGCCTGTAAGAGCGCCTGGACCTTCAATAAGGGCCAGGAGTTCATGTGGTGGAATAACGTAGAGACCAAACCCTTTGGCGGATACCCGCAGTCCTGGGACGTAAAGACGCTGGAAATCCTGGGCCCGCAGAAGGGATGGGATACCGGTAAGAAGGACGAACAGAAGGGCCCCTACGGTGTATACAAAGGCGATACGCTCTTTGAAAAGGCAACAAACAGCATAGACGCAAGCGGCCAGCAGGCCGTGGGGTATATACCGGAGGACAAGGAGTGGCGCGTCCCCAACTTCTATGAAGACACGGCCAACCGTAAGCCCAAGTTCAGGGAAGACGGCCTTCGCGAGGGCGCTTCACTGCCCGAGCACAAGATATTCTTCTACTACCTTCAGAGGATATGTAACCACTGCACCTACCCCGCATGTCTGGCCGCCTGCCCCAGAAAGGCCATCTATAAGAGGCCGGAAGACGGGATCGTCCTTATAGACCAGAAGAGGTGCAGGGGCTACAGGAAGTGTGTTGAGCAGTGTCCGTACAAGAAGCCCATGTATAACGGCAACACCAGGGTCTCGGAGAAGTGCATCGCATGTTATCCGAGGCTTGAGGGCCGGGACCCGCTGACCAAGGGCGAAGCGATGGTGACCAGGTGTATATCGGCCTGCGTGGGTAAAATACGTCTTCAGGGCTGGATAGACGACCCTTCTAGCCCGGTACATACGCTGGTGAGGAAGATGAAGGTGGCGCTGCCGCTTTATCCGCAGTTCGGGACGGAGCCTAACATCTACTATATCCCGCCGAGGTGGGCGCCGAGAAAATACCTACTTCAGATGTTCGGCCCGGGTGTGGAAGATGCCATCACGAACTATACGAGTCCTTCTCACGACCTGCTTTCAATCCTGCAGCTCTTCGGCGTGACGCAGAAACTCATACACTCCTACAAGGTCAATACCGATTCGATTACCGCCTATAACGAAGCCGGTAAGGAGATAATAACGGTGCCGATAGAGGAGCCTGTGATTGTAAGGCCCGAGAAGCACCTGAACATAACATAAAGAAGCGAGGTTTTTATTGTGGAAAAACAGTCAGTCGGCAGGAAACAGGAAGTCCTGGCTAGAAGCACAATCTATAGCTATCTGGCGGGAGTCTTTGCATACCCCACAGAGGAACGCCTTGCGGAACTAAAGGGCGGCGAAGTCACGGCCAGTCTTAAAGGGGCTGTGTCCCTCTTGTCCGGTGAGAAGGAGCTGGTTGAAGCGGTCAACAGCTTTTGTGAGGCGGTGGAGAAGGAAATCCCCTCACTTACCGTAAGAGACCTGGAGGGCGAATATAACAGGATATTCTCCATGGGCCAGTTATGTCCTCATAATGAGACGGAGTACAACACCAGCCACGTCTTTATGAAGGGCCAGGAGATGGCCGACATTGCCGGTTTCTACAATGCCATGGGCTTTAAGATGTCGGATAAAGAGAAGGTCCTGGTGGACTATATCGGCACGGAACTGGAGTTCATGCATGTCGTCACCTTTAAAGAACATCATGCCCTGGAAAAAGGTCAAGAAGGACACGCGGAGACGTGCAGAGAGGTTCAGGGGAAATTCCTCAAGAGCCATTTGGGCACGTGGGCCGGCACATTTGTCAAGATGCTTTCCGCCACCACGCACCTGGATTATTTCAGGGCGGCCGGGAAATTGTTGGAAGAGTTTGTTAATCTTGACGGGAAGTATCTTGGAGTGGCACCTTTCCAGGTAGTATCCGTACCCGCTTTCAATCCTGCTCCAGAACCTGGGGCCTTTAGCTGTGGAGAAGCATCTAAGGAGGACTTCACGTTTAAAGGCGGGCCTGAATAAAAAGGGCCGTGTCAGGTCTCGCAGTTTCTTTCTAACACAAAATTCTTGAGGGTCAAGAAGGGTGTTTCCCCGATGGAAGAGAAAAATCTGATGGAGAGCCAGACGGCGCAGGCCATACCCGCTCCTGATGAGACGTTAAAGGAGAGACCACAAAATGGCCGCAGGAGCTTTCTTGTCAAGCTGGGCTGGGCCGGTTTTGCCCTCTTTCAGTTGATATGGATAGTGTCTTTTACGAGGTTCTTCTTTCCCAGGACCCTCTTTGAACCGCCAACGACGTTCAAAGTCGGTTATCCCTGGGAGTTTACCGTAGGGACGGTAGACATCAGGTTTCAACAGAAATATCGCGTATGGATTGTAAGGGAGACGGAAGGGTTTTATGTCTTACTGGCGAAGTGTACCCACCTGGGTTGTACGCCTGTCTGGTGGGAGGGCGAGAATAAGTTTAAATGCCCGTGTCACGGCAGCGGCTTCACCAGGGAAGGCGTAAACTATGAAGGCCCCGCTCCCAGACCGCTGGAGAGGCTTAAGGTGGCTCTGGCTGAGGATGGGCAGCTCGTCATCAATAAGAGCGTCGTTTTCAGACGAGAGCGTGGCGAGTGGGAAAAGCCCGGATCCTTCCTGAGGGCCTAGAGCCCCCTTACCTCTCTTTCTTACAGCTAAAAGGACAATTAATTTCTGTAAGGGGATATTTTTACAATGTTGCAGGAACAGATCAAAAAACTTAAGGAACAAATCCTGGAGTCCCAGATATACAGGTCAATGTTCCGCAGGGGTTTTGCGGAGACCCCGCGAAATCGTGTTCTTGCCATCATGGGTAACGTATTTTTGCACCTTCACCCCTCCCATGTGTCGAGACACTCGCTGAAACTTTCCCACAGCTGGTGCATGGGCGGCATTACGTTTTTGCTCTTCCTGGTGCTTTGCTTTACGGGTGTGTTTCTCTGTTTCTATTATCATCCGGACAAGATCAACGCCTATAAGGATATGAAATATTTTGAGTACGACGTGCCGTTTGGAATCGTTCTGAGAAACATGCACCGCTGGGCGGCGCATCTTATGGTAATAACCGTCTGGCTGCACATGACCCGCGTCTTTATGACGGGTTCTTATAAACCACCCAAGGAATTTAACTGGGTGGTGGGAGTGGTACTGCTCGTCTTGACGTTGATGCTCAGCTTTACCGGTTACCTGCTTCCCGACGACCAGCTGGGCTTCTGGGCCGTAACGGTGGGTACGAATATGGCCAGGGCCACGCCCCTTCTGGGGCACGAGGGACCCTTCGGGGAACAGTTTGGCATGACGGCCTTTAACGACGTCAGGTTTGCGCTTCTGGGCGGTTCTGTGGTGGGCGGTAATGCCCTCTTGAGGGCCTATGTGTGGCATTGTGTGGCAATGCCCATGATAGCAATAATCTTTCTGGCCGTTCACTTCTGGCGTGTAAGGAAAGACGGCGGCTCCGCGGGACCGTTATAAATAAAAGGATAGAGTTCTTATGTGGCACAACATCTGGCACATAGCGAGTAAAGCGGACAACATTCCCATTGTCATAATGCTCGTGCTTGTGCTGTTCTTCGGCTGGTTGTCCTTTTCCCTGTGTTTTAAGAACGACCGCATAAGGGCCGAGGCCGCTCGCCGGAGGAAAAATGACGGGGAAGAAGAGAAGAAGCGGAAAAAGGCCCAGGAAGAAGAACTGGTGGACGTGATGGACGTTATGTATCCGGAGGAGGAACAGGGGCTTCCTAAAATGGTGCCCACCTGGCCTCATCTGGTCAAGCTGGAGTTTATATGTGCCATTATCATCATGGCACTTCTGACCATATGGTCGATACCTATTGATGCACCCCTGGAAGAGCTGGCGAACCCCGCACTCACGCCGAACCCTTCGAAGGCGCCCTGGTACTTCCTGGGGCTGCAGGACATGCTGGTGTACTTTGACCCCTACATCGCCGGTGTGATGCTGCCCAGTTTTATCATAATCGGTCTTATAACCATTCCATATGTGGATGTTAACCCAAAGGGCAACGGTTACTATACCTTCAGAGAGAGGAGGTTTGCCATACTGACATATTGGTTTGGTTTCTTTTTCCTCTGGGTGCTGGAGATAGTTATCGGGGTATTCTGCCGTGGGCCGGGGTGGATGTTCTTTTGGCC
>JAZGAY010000049.1:0-6754 GCA_036475985.1 Candidatus Brocadiales bacterium | reverse complement strand
CTTTTGTGAACCATGCTTGTTATGATCGAAAAAACAATAGTGAATTACAGTCCCGTTCACCCACAGCTCGTCAATGCTGAGAATAAACGACTCCCTACCAGGTTCAATTCTAGTCGGGAACTGCCTGGGTAGAACCTGCGGCAGGCCACAAAATTGCATCCGAGGGGATGAACCTCCTGTCAATCCGCGGCCTTTACCGTTGGTTTTACGGACTATTTTTTTTGTTTTCCGTGCCACTTCTTCCCCCTTTCATTTAGTTTAGCGACAATCATTTGCCTGTAGCAGATCAGAGCAGCTTGAGTGCGATGGCGGTTCTGTGTGGAACTAATCAAGTAATTAATAAGCCCTAGAGCAAACTACCACAAACGCATGATACGTGCAAGAACAATGCAAATAACACTTGATGTGTTTACGTAAAGGGGTTATATTGCCAGCAACATGTAATTTCTGATGCGGGAAGGTTCAGCGAATACTTTGGATACAAGAGGGGTCTGGTGTTGGGGGAAACCGCCGCAGTAATGGGAACATTCAGGAAGACCGGTGCGGTATTATTAATAACGATATTAGTCGTTACCGCCCCCAGCGCGACGTCATATGAGACCGCACGTTGCATACGCGTCATAGACGGCGACACGATAGAGCTATCCTCCGGCAGGCGTGTCAGGTATATCGGCATAAACACCCCCGAAATCACAAGAACAGATGCTATCACCAAAGAGCTTGGAAAAAGCGCGAAGGCATTTAACGAAGACCTTGTCCTGGACAGGACCGTGAGGCTTGTATTCGATGTCGAACAGGAGGATAAATATGGTAATCTTCTGGCCTACGTATATGTTGGAAACACGTTCGTAAATGCAGAGCTTGTCAGGTCTGGTTACGCCTCGGCGTATGGGCACCCGCCCAACATAAAATACGCGGAGTTTTTTGAGGGCCTTGAAGATGAGGCCAAAGAAGGCAGGCGGGGTCTGTGGTTCATGGTGGAAAAGGTGCGGTATCAACCTCAGGAATGATTATCGGGCATTGTAGTAGAGGGGTCTAAAGCCCCAGTCTACCACTTATTTCCTGCATTGCGTTAAGGCTTAGTTCGGCAAAGTCCTCCAGGTCCATACCGAACTTCTCACACTCACGTATGGTCTGCCGGTTTACGTCCCTGGCAAAGGCCTTCTCCTTCATCCTCTTAATGACGCTCGAGGGTCTTACGCAGGAGAGTTTTTTGTCGGGGAGCACCAGTGCCGTGGCCACGATAAGTCCGCTAATGCTCTCTGCGGCAGAAAGTGCAAGGCCCATCTCGGTGGTGCGTTCAATGCCCAGTGCCTCGGCGTTGTGGGCCTTGATGGCCTCCACCATATATTCAGGAACACCCTTTTCTTTGAATATATCGGCGGTATGGAGTGTGTGACTGGCGGGTTCGTCTCTGGTAAGCTCGAAGTAGAGGTCATGTAGCAGGCTGGCCACGGCCCAGTTTTCTTCATCCCTGCCAAGTTTTCTGGCCAGGCTGCGCATTATGACCTCGGTCGCCAGGCAGTGCTTTTGTAGATTTTTCTGCTTAATGTGGCTGGTGAGAAGTTTCCATGCCTCTTCCCTGTCCATATCAGAGCATTACCCTCTACGTCATAAGCATTTAAGTCTATATCGTAAGTGGAGCGCGAAGGCGCGTCAATGGCGTCCTGCACCTTGACTTTTACTGCGAAAATTGTATATTGATGTAAGCGGTTTTTCCAACATATAATAGCTGGAAAGACTAATCAAGTATCAAAGGAGTTCTTTAAAGAAGGTTGGCGGATGAGTCAATGGTACACACCTGAGTTTGGTATGTCTTTTGGCAGCAAGTGGACAAGGGCCATAAAGATACTTATTTCCGTCAACGTAGGCGTATTCATCCTCCAGCTCCTGTTCTTTTCCATTACTACACAGTGGAGTGGGGGGAAGCCCGTTGGGGGAATGGACCTGGGCTATCCGGACCCCTTTACAAAACTGTTCTGGTTTCACCCCGCCGACACATTTGGACACCTCTGGCTCTGGCAGCTCTTTACCTACACCTTCCTGCACAGTATATACGACCCGTGGCACCTTATCATAAATATGTTCGTCCTGTGGATGTTTGGCGCCGATGTGGAAAGGACCCTGGGGACGAAGAAGTTCCTCACCCTGTACTTTACTGCGGGTGTGTTTTCAGCGTTTTTGTGCACGTTATTGAGTCCCGGCAGTGCCTTGCTGGGTGCATCGGGAGCCATCTTTGCCATAGAAGTGGCCTTCGCCATGTTCTTCCCCGAGGCCACTATAATCCTGTTCATCTTTCCGATAAAGGCCAAGCACCTTGTAATGATATTTGCGGGTATAACGGCCCTGAACTGTCTCATGCCCAGTGGGGGCAATATAGCCTACTACGCGCATCTGGGAGGTCTTCTATACGGATTCCTTTTTGTAAGATACGAGCCCAGACTATGGGGTATGATCGAGATATGGCAGGCCAGGCAGAGAGAGCGCGTGGTGAGGGAGAACGTGGAGGTACGCAGAAGGGTAGACATGATCCTGGAGAAGGTAAACCGTATGGGCATGGAGAATCTTACGAAGAAGGAACTGGATTTTCTGCAGAATGCCAGCAAGAGATACAAGAAATGGCAGATGGAGCGAAAGGCATGATGCATGATTAAGGTGGCGGTCAACGGGGCCTGTGGGCGGATGGGCTCGAAGGTTGTGGCAAACGTATGGAAGGACGCGGAACTTCAGCTCGTAGCGGCGCTTGAAAGGGAGGGACACCCGCTTCTCGGCCAGGATATTGGGTCTGTCCAGGGAAACAAGGAATGTGGCGTAAAAGTGTCACTGGCATTTGACGGCAAGCCAGACGTCCTCATCGACTTTTCTGGACCGGCTTCCAGTGTGGAAAAGGCTGCCCATTTTGCCTCTGCGGGCACTGCACTTGTAATTTGTACCACGGGCCACAGCCCCGAGCAGTTATCAAAGATTAAAGAAACCGCCCGCCGGGTACCATGCCTTATCAGTCCGAATATGAGTCTGGGGGTAAACCTCTTGTTCCAGCTCGCAGCCCAGGCAGCTAAAACACTGGGAAGCGATTACGACGTCGAGATTTTGGAGATACATCACCGGTTTAAGAAAGACGCCCCAAGCGGGACGGCCCTCAAGATCGCGCAGGAAATATGTAATGCGACAGGCAGGAAACTCGAGGACGCGGCCGTTTACGGTCGCGAGGGCCAGACTGGCGACCGCCCAGAAGGGGAAATAGGTATACATGCCCTGCGGGTGGGCGACACGGTGGGTGACCACAAAGTCATTTTTGGAAACCTTGGAGAGACCGTCGAACTCATCCACAGCGCTCACACCCGCGACACCTTTGCCGTTGGAGCGATAAGGGCGGCAAAATATATCGTGAATCAGCCGCCAGGTCTATACGACATGAAGGACGTGATAAAGATATAATTATCCCGCTGGCAGAAGCATCCTTCTAGAACTTGAAAAAGGATATATGCGTGTTATAATTTATAGTTAAACGTAAATAGCATTTGCTAAGCCGTTATAGCGCCTTGGACAAGGTGCATTCTGTATTGGTGTGAAAGGAGAGTGTTTAGATGGCTGGAAGGGAAAAGATAATTGGTATAGACCTGGGTACCACTAACTCCGTTGTTTCCGTGATGGAGGGTGACCAGCCTACGGTAATCATAAATTCCCAGGGCAGCAGGCTAACCCCCTCTTGTGTTGGGTTCACGGACAAGGGTGAACGCCTGGTTGGTCAACTTGCCAAGCGGCAGGCCATCATAAACCCCCAGAACACAATCTTTTCCATAAAACGTTTTATGGGCCGGAGGCACAGTGAAGTATCCGAGGAGGAAAAACTTGTCCCGTTCAAGATAGTAGGCGCTCCAGAGGAACCCGTACAGGTAGAGGTAAGGGGTAAGGACTACACTCCGCCCGAACTCTCTGCCATGGTACTCCAAGAACTTAAGAAGACGGCTGAGGAATATCTCGGCCACCCGGTCAAAAAGGCCGTTGTCACGGTACCCGCATATTTTAACGATAGCCAGCGCCAGGCCACAAAAGATGCTGGTCAAATTGCCGGACTCGACGTGGTGAGAATAATTAACGAGCCGACGGCTTCTTGCCTCGCCTATGGTATCGAGAAGAAGAAGACAGGCAAGCTGGCGATTTTTGACCTTGGAGGCGGGACGTTTGACATCTCCATACTTGAGGTAGGGGATGGGGTATTCCAGGTCCTTTCCACCAACGGCGATACCCACTTGGGCGGAGATGATTTGGACGATGTACTTATGAACTATCTGGCGGATGAATTTCAGAAAGAAAACGGTATAGACCTCAGAAAAGACCCTATGGCCCACCAGCGCCTGAAAGAGACCGCAGAGAAGGCGAAATGTGAACTTTCCACCGCTATGAGTACGGATATAAACCTCCCCTTTATCACGGCAGATCAGACAGGGCCAAAACACCTTACGTCCAGCATCACTCGCGCAAAATTTGAGCAACTGGTAGAGCACTTGATGGAGAGGTGCAAGAAGCCGTGTGAGATGGCCCTTGCGGATGCAAAGCTCTCCCCCGGTGACGTTGATGAGGTCGTCATGGTGGGCGGTCAGACCAGGATGCCCAGGGTGCAGAAGCTGGTTAAGGAGATATTCCATCAGGACCCGTGCAAGGGCGTAAACCCGGACGAGGTGGTGGCCGTTGGGGCGGCCATACAGGGTGCCGTGCTCGCCGGCGAGGTCAAGGACGTGCTCCTGTTGGACGTGACGCCCCTTTCGCTGGGTATTGAGACCCTGGGTGGCGTAATGACCGCACTTATTTCTCGAAACACCACCATACCGACCGGTAAGAAGGAGGTATTCTCAACCGCCGCCGACAACCAAACGGCCGTGGATATCCACGTCCTGCAGGGAGAACGCTCGATGGCAGGAGATAACCGCACACTGGGCCGCTTCCAGTTGGCAGGTATCCCGCCGGCTCCCAGGGGCATGCCTCAGGTAGAGGTATCGTTTGACATAGACGCAAATGGCATACTGAACGTCAACACTAAAGACCTGGGTACCGGCAAGGAGCAGTCTATTATTATAAAATCATCCTCCGGCCTCTCGGAGGATGAGATAAAGCAGATGCAAAAGGATGCCGAACAACACGCCGAAGAGGACAAGAAGACCAGGGAACTGGCCGACTTAAGGAACCAGGCCGACCAGATGGTGTATGCCACGGAAAAGACACTAAAGGAGCATGGAGATAAGATAGAGCAGGCCGACAGAGACGCCGTGACCAGGGCACTGGACAGGCTTAAGTCACTTAAAGACAGTAACAGCCCTGATGAGGTACGTAAGGCCATTGACGAACTTACCCAGGCCTCCCACAAGCTTGCGGAGGCCATGTACGAGACCACCGCCAAGCAGCAGCAGGCCGGCGGCGGGCCGGAACCGGGCACACAACCGGGCACACAACCTGGTGCGGGCCCGGGTGGGGGTGCGAAAGGTGGCAAGAAGGGGCAAAACGAAGGTGGCGAAGAGGTAATTGACGCAGACTTCGACGTGAAGGACTAACCACACAATATTGGTTTGTCATCTTACAGAGGCCGGGCCTGCCCCCGGCCTTTTTTTGTTTGAGGTTAAGTAAAGAGATATGAGACTTGATAAACTTACAATAAAGGCCCAGGGGGCCATCCAGGACGCACAGGAGCTTGCACTGTCAAAGGGTCAGCAGCAGACAGAATCGGTACATCTCCTCTCCGCCCTTATCACGCAGGAACAGGGCATAGTGGGCCCGATCCTGGAGAAATTGGGATTAAACAGGGACTTTATGTATTCCAAGTGCCAGGAGGCGGTTGAGAAGCTACCACAGGTAAGCGGCACCTCGGCCCTCAGCCAGGCTTACATAAGTCCCGAACTAAACGAGATATTGAACATCTCATGGAAGGAGGCACAGGGGCTTAAGGATGAATACCTTAGTACGGAACACATCCTCCTGGCCATGTCAGGTGAGACCGAGAGTGCTGCCGGCCGAATCCTGTCAGATGCCGGTGTAAAGAAAGAAGAGTTGCTAAAGGCCCTCCAGGCCTTTCGTGGTTCACACAGGGTCACGGACCCCAACCCTGAGGAGAAATACAAGGCGCTGGAACGCTACAGCAGGGACCTCGTGCAGATGGCCAGACAGGGCAAGTTGGACCCCGTTATAGGCAGGGACGATGAGATAAGGCGCATTATTCAGGTGTTATCGAGACGTACCAAGAACAACCCGGTGCTCATCGGGGAACCTGGTGTGGGCAAGACCGCCATTGTCGAGGGTCTGGCGCAGCGTGTGGTAAGCGGCGACGTGCCGGAAGGGCTCAAGAACAAGCGTGTGATGGCGCTCGACATGGGCGCGCTCATTGCCGGCACGAAGTACCGGGGGGAATTCGAGGACCGGCTCAAGGCAGTGCTTAAAGAGATAGGCGAGGCGGAGGGTAGTGTCATACTTTTTATAGACGAGCTGCACACGGTGGTCGGTGCGGGTGCGGCGGAGGGGGCCGTAGACGCCTCAAACCTGTTAAAACCTGCGCTTGCCAGGGGAGAGTTGCGCTGTGTTGGCGCGACCACGCTGGATGAGTACCGTAAATATATTGAAAAGGATGCTGCCCTTGAGCGTCGTTTTCAGCCTGTTTTTGTAGGCCAGCCCACCGTGGAAGACACCATTGCCATCCTCCGTGGTCTCAAGGAGCGTTATGAGGTACACCACGGGGTCCGCATAAAAGACTCTGCCCTGGTGGCTG
>JAZGAY010000048.1:0-9788 GCA_036475985.1 Candidatus Brocadiales bacterium | reverse complement strand
TGGTCACAGGAGACCTGGACGGCAACGGCAAGGACGAGCTGATAGGGGACTGGAATGGCACATGGGCCTACATGAATGACAATACCTGGAAACGTATTAGCTCGGCGAGCCCCGGCTCGTGCGGGATGGCCACAGGAGACCTGGACGGCAACGGCAAGGACGAGCTGATAGGGGACTGGGACGGCACATGGGGCTACTACAATGATAGTACCTGGAAAGAAATTACCCGCTACAGCCCAAGCACTAACGGGATTCTGTGTGGAGACCTTGACGGGAATTAAACCCTCGAAATCATATTGTTAGGGGTATGTTATCTGCCTAAGGACGTAGGGACAGGTCGTAGATGCGCCTCCGGCGTAGTCTTGTCCCTGTCCGCGGACAGCCACAAGGGCTGTCCCTACAACACACTAGATTTTCGCCGGAGATGAACCTCTGTAGCTACGTTCAACGACCATAAAGGTCGTTGTCTACCAAAAAATACTGGCCCTACAAGACTTGGGCGGCCGCAAGGACCGCCCCTACATTCTTTCGGGTAACCGCAAGGTTTGCCTGCCGTACCCCCTCTCCTATCATATTTTGTCCCCACATTAAATATCACTTGCCCCTTGACAATGATATGGAAAATTGTATAATCTCTACAAGTTCTATAGAATTTGTTATAAAGTCGAAAAAACCCATGAAACTATCAAAGAAAACGGACTACGCCTTGAGGGCCCTACTGCACCTATCTCTAAAGTACGGAAAGGGTTCCGTGCAGATTAAGGAGATTTCTTCAACCGAGCGGCTGCCCAACAAGTTCCTTGAAAACATCCTGCTTTCGCTCAGGAAGGCGGGTATCCTTCAGAGCAGGATGGGGCTCAAGGGCGGCTACAGCCTGGCAAGGCCGCCAGAGAAGATTACGCTCGGCGAGGTAGTCAGAATTCTCGACGGCACCATTGCCCCGATGGGCTGCGTCAGCCGCGCGGAGTACGAAAGCTGCCCCGAGGAGGAGATAGGTTGTGCCATTAAGAGTGTCATGCAGGACGTGAGAGACGCCGTTGCCAGGGTGCTTGACGATACCACCCTGGCGGATTTGGCAAGACGCGTGGGTAGCTTGCAGAAGGCTGGCTAGGCGCAAAAATTTTTTCCGCAGAAAGTCTACTTGTTCAGTAAACATTTACTAAAAACCTACGGTACTTTTGAGGGATTTAAGTGGCTAAATCGAATCTGGAACACATCCCGGAAAAAAGGCGAGCGGTCCCGGAAAGGGACACGGGCATTGGCGCGAACCTGATGGCAGTAATCAGGTTCCTCAAGCAGGACGTGTCTGCGCAGATAATATTATCTATTTTTACCCTCTCTGCTGCCGTATACCTGATGCCCACCCCTGAGGGCCTGACCCCGGAGGGCCAGAAGGCCGTGGCTATCTTTGTCCTCTGCGCGGGCCTATGGATAAGTCACGTAATCCCCCTTCATATAACCAGCATACTGGCGATTCTGCTGATATCGCTTCTGGGAGTGATGGACACCAAGGAGGCGTACGCGCTTTTTGGTAATGAGGCGATATTTTTCATACTAGGTGCCTTCATCCTGGCGGCGATTCTGGCGCAGCACGGCATCAGTTCTCGCATGGCCATATTTTTCCTTTCAGTATTTGGCACGGGACCTCTGGTTCTCAGGTGGACTATATATCTCTTCTGTGCCTTCATGTCGTTCTGGATGTCGGAGCACGCCGTTGCGGCCATGATGTACATAATTGTCTATGAGATTGCCACGGCACAGAGGCTTATGCCTATGAGGAGTAATTACGGCAAGACTCTCTTTCTGGCCATGTGCTGGGGTTGCGTCATAGGGGGCATTGCCACCTTTCTCGGTGGTGCCAGGGCGCCCCTTGCCATAGCCATACTGGACGAGGTCAGCGGTGTGAAGATGGGCTTCTGGCAGTGGATGGTCGCCGATATGCCGATTGTAATTATTATGCTGCTTTTCGGAGAGCTTATCTTCCGCATCTTTTTTCCCTGTGAGATAGATGACGTCAGTCTTGCCCATAATACCCTGATGCAAAAAAGGGAGGCAATGGGGAAACTGTCTCTGAAGGCCTGGGTGGTGACGGGGATAATGGTGGCAACCATTTTCTGTTGGATATTCTTCAGGGAGCAGATAGGGCTTGCTAACACGGCACTCGGCGCGGTGGTGCTTCTGTTTATACTCAGGCTGGTCGAGTGGAAGCAGGTGGAGGAGAGTGTAAACTGGGGCATAATACTCATGTACGGCGGCGCAATCGCACTGGGCAGTGCGATGAACACATCGGGTGCCTCGGTCTGGGTGACTGGCATCCTGGTGGCAAATACCACGGAGCATCCCATGTTGATGCTTGCCATAGTGGCGCTGCTGGCAAAGTTTCTGACGGAAATAATGAGTAACACTGCGGTGGTGGCGGTGTTGTTGCCGGTTTGCCTGAATATTTCGCAGACGTATGGTATATCTCCCGAGACTATGACCTTTACCGTCACCCTGTCGGCGGGGCTGGCATTCATGCTGCCCATGGGCACCCCTGCCACTGCCATTGCGTATTCTTCGGGTTTTGTCGGTAGAGGCGACTTCATAAAGGCCGGCCTGTGCATGAACGCCATTGCCTGGGTGGTGTTTATGTTGGTAGCCAAATTTTACTGGCCGCTGCTGGGGTACAATATTGCACAATAGTCTGAGAGATAGAGATGTTTTGAAGAATTGCACCGCCCGGTTGTTAAGATGGTAACTGGTATTTTCCCGCAAGTGTCGATATAATAATAAAAGAATGGAAAGTGTGTTGCTCATAATATCCACGCAGCGGCTTACATGCCGGTCGATAAACTACGCCATCGATGCGGCCAGAAACAAGGGATTGCAGCTTCTGGTCTTGTTTGTCATGGACAGTAAGCTTCCGGAGAGTATTTTTAGAAAGTTGGAAGACGAGGCCTACCTGGGCTACAAGCCCAGCGAGGAGGCGTACAGGCACATCCTCGAGGAATACGAGGACAGGGGTAAGATGCTCTTGAAAGAGATCAAAGAGATGACCGACAAAGAGAAAGTACCCTGTAAGACCGTTTTTCGGGAGGGTGATTTCTTGGAGGAGTGCCAGAAACTGTTGAAGGAAGAAAAGATCCTGACCGCTATCGTTACCAGGAAGAAACGGTCCAGTCTGTCGCGTTTTATCCTGGGTTCGGAGATAAGTAAGCTGATGGATACGGCCAATTGCTCATTTGAGATATTTGACGAGGAATGATTCGCAGGCCACTTCGCGACGCCGTGCAATCCGGCTTGACGCCCGCCTGGCGTAAAAAATGTTTGATAAAGTCCCTGAAATGAGATAAATTGGCGGGATACTCTGTCCACGTCGGTACGTGAGTGTATAAAAAATCCAAGCACCTTGTGTGGCTGTAGTATGTGGACAACCCTGGAGGAGGGGAGATGATAGAGATCAGGCTTCATGGCCGTGGTGGTCAGGGTATTGTGACCTCCGGTGAACTGATAGGTTTTGCCGCCTTCAGTGACGGCAAATACTCGCAGGCCATGCCCGCATTCGGGTCGGAGAGGACCGGGTCACCCGTCGTTACCTATGTCAGGATAGACGACAAGCCGATTCGCATAAAGATACCCATTCATCATCCCGACTACATAATCATACAGGACGCCACACTGCTTGACTCGGTGCCGGTGCTGGACGGCCTGAAGCCGGACGGGCTGGTAATAGTAAACACGAAAAAAACTCCGGAAGAATTGGGCCTAGACGTAAGCAGCCGGGTGAAGACCGTCCCTGCCACGGAACTGGCCATGGAGGCCCTGGGGCTTCCGATAGTAAACACTACCATTCTGGGCATCTTTGCGGCAGCGAGCGGCCAGATAAGTATCGAAGGCATACACAAGGCGATTGAACACAAATTCCCAAGCGAACTGGCAAAAAAGAACATTGTCGCCGCCCAGAAGGGCTACGATTTGATAAAGGAGAAGGATTGATGAAGGTTATACTGGGCGGGCTTATCAAGTCCGGCACGAGCAGGGAAAATCATACGGGTTCATGGAGAAACTACAGACCCGTCTATAAGCAAAAGACCTGCATAGACTGCAACATCTGCATCACGGTCTGTCCCGACAGCTGCGTGGTCCGCATATCGGAGAAGAAGTTCGACTTCGACCCGGACTATTGTAAGGGTTGCGGCATGTGTGCCGAAGAGTGCCCCGTGAACGATATCGAAATGATACTGGAGGAGAAATAGCAGTGGCGAGGACGTTTACCGAGGGCTCGAAGGCCGTTGCCGAGGTGATAAGGGTTTGCAGGCCCAACGTGGTGTCGGCGTATCCGATAACGCCGCAGACTCATATCGTTGAAGAACTCTCGGCCATGGTGGCCAACGGCCGGCTCAAGGCCGAGTCCGTGAACGTAGAGAGCGAATTCTCCGCGGCCTCGGTGGTCCTGGGGGCGAGCGCCACGGGCGCGCGCACCTACACCGCCACCACCTCACAGGGGATGCTTCTAATGACGGAGGTGCTCTTCAACATATCAGGCATGAGGCTGCCCGTCGTCCTTACGTGCGCCAACAGGGCGGTATCGGCCCCCATAAATATATGGAACGACCAGCAGGACTCTATCTCCGTCAGGGACGCGGGCTGGATTCAGCTCTATGCCGAGGACATCCAGGAGGCCGCCGACCTGCACCTGCAGGCCTTCAGGATAGCCGAACATCCCGACGTCTTGCTGCCCGTCATGGTGTGTATGGACGGCTTTGTACTTACCCATTCCTACGAGCCGGTAGACCTCGTCTCGCAGGAAGAGGCAGACGAATTTCTTCCGCCCTACAGACCCGAATATTATCTTACGCCAAAAGACCCCCTTACGTACGGCGCCATGCTGGGCCCTGAGGCCTATATGGAGTCACGTTACCAGCTGGACAAGGCGCTGAGGGACTCTTCCCGGATGATCGTGGAGGTTGCCGGGGAATTTAAGAAAAAGATAGGGAGGTATCAGGGGGCGCTCATAGATACCTATAAGACCGAGGACGCGGAGGTAATCCTGGTGGCGATGGGTTCGGTGCTCAGCACCATAAAGGAGGCCGTCGATAAGCTCAGGGACGAGGGGGGCCAGAAGGTGGGTGTGCTCAAGGTAAGGTCGTTCCGCCCGTTCCCGAAGGAGGAGGTTTATAGTGCGCTTGAGGGCGCGAGCGACGTGCTGGTGATGGACCGGGCGTTCTCGCCGGGTTCCGGAGGCGTGCTGACTACCGAGGTAAAGGCCACTTTCTGCGGCAGGAAGTCCACAGCGAACATAAAGGGTCACATCATCGGCCTTGGCGGCAGGGACATGACCGTTGAGAGCATATTGAACGTAATAAACGACAGGGCCGTGGTCAGCGGTCAGGACAAGGTCGTTGACCTGAACGAGTCCCTATTAGGAGGCCAGAAACTTTAGTACGGAAAAGCATCTTTTATTGCCCGGACACACGGCGTGCTCAGGGTGTGGAGAGGCCATGGGCGCGAGGCTGGTGCTTGACGCGGCCGGTCCTAATATAATTACCACAGACGCCACCGGATGTCTCGAGGTCTTTACCACGCGCTGGCCGCAGTCGGCCTGGGGCGTGCCGTTTATACACTCCCTGTTTGAAAACTCTGCGGCCGTTGCCGCGGGTATTGAATCCGCACTTAAGGCCCTTGGCAGAACGGACGAGGCGAAGGTGATAGCCCAGGGCGGAGACGGCGGTACGGCCGATATCGGGCTTCAGTGTCTGAGCGGCATGCTGGAGCGCGGCCATGACGTGCTTTACGTATGCTACGACAACGAGGCGTACATGAACACGGGAGTGCAGAGGAGCGGTCTTACGCCGTTTGACTGCGACACCCGCACAAGCCCCTCCGGCAAGGCGTCCTGGGGGAACCCCCTGCGCAAGAAGGATATGCCCGCCATAGTGGCCGCACACGGCGCCCCGTATGTTGCCACCGCATCGATTGCCTATCCCAAGGACGTTGAGAGAAAGGTGAAAAAGGCGTTGGGAATAAAAGGCCCCAAATATATCCAGATACACGTCCCGTGCCCGCCCGGCTGGAAGAGCGAGCCGGCCCTGACCATCAAGGTCGCAAAGCTCGCCGTAGAGACGGGGCTCTATCCCGTCTTCGAGATGGAGGACGGCGTCGTAACAAAGGTTCGCAAGATACCCAAGACCCGAAAACCCGTCACCGAATACCTCAAGGTGCAGGGCCGCTTCAAACATCTTTTCAAAAAACCCGGCGGTGAGAAAGAGATAAAGAAGATACAGCAGATAGCCGACGAGAATATCGAGAGATACGGCCTGGCGGGCGAGAAAGAGCCCGTAGCCACCACCACCCAGACATAAGACTTCGCTGCACTAATCCTAAATCCCTTAGCCGGCCCCGCTACACTCACAACAGGGTCTGTCATTCTGAGTTTTTTGAGCGAAGAATCTCCACAAAAGAACTGTAGTGGTCGAGCCGTGTCACAGGCAGGTCTCACTTTCGTTCGACTTGCCCGACATTCGTAGGGGCGACTCTTGCGGTCGCCCAAACAGGGCAGGCGCAAGACCTGCCCCTACTCTGCCATTACAATTGGTGTTTCGAGGGTGCATCACAACGCATCCTTTGTTTTTTCCCCTCCCTTGAGGGGAGGGGGTAGGGGGAGGGTGAAGGAGGTAATCGCAGGGCTAAAGTTTGCCTAAGGCGAATCTATCCTCAGGCATGACCCTGCGGCACCCACGGTTTCCGTTCAACGAATTAAAATTCGTTGTCTACCGTGTAGATTGACTTGACATTCTGAGGGGGTTCAACCGTATGGGCACGGTCATGCCCGAGGCAGATGCGTCTATTGCGCGCAAGACCTGCCCCTACTGCACAAACGGGTTGTTTTCCTTCTCTTCTTCTATGGTGGTGGTATCACCGTGGCCGGGGTATACGGCCGTGTCGCCGTCAAGGACGAGAAGCTTGTCCTGTATGGACCTGATAAGGGCTGCGTGGTCGCCTCCGGGAAAGTCCGTTCTGCCTATGCCACCCTGGAACAGGGTGTCACCTGAGAAAAGGACGTCGGGTTTCTTGCCGGCGCCGGAGCCGGAGCCTGAGTCTGAGGACGACCTGCCAAGGAGGCAGATACCTCCCGGGGTGTGGCCCGGCGTGTGGATTACCTCAAGCTCTATGCCGTCTATCCCCACCTTCACGCCCTCTTCGAGCACTATATCAGCGGGTGGAGACTTCAGCAGAAAACCTCCGAGGAACGAGAGGTTCTTTTTGGGTTGAGACAGACATTCCTCATCGTCCCTGTGGATGGCGATCTTTATGTCGGGGAAGGCCTCTTTGACCTCTTTATTCGCCCCCATATGGTCGCCGTGGCCGTGTGTGTTTATTATAAGCCTTGGGGCAAGGCCGTTTCTCTCAATAAGGTCTATGATGTCCTGGTGGCTTCCGCCCGGGTCTATGATTATTGCCTGTTTTGTATCTTCGTTTATGACGATATAGCAACAGGCCCCGAGCGGTCCGACGTTTAACATCTCTATCTTCACCTAAAAGGGCCTTCCCGCCAGATAGGCCTCAATCAAATCCTTTTCCTCGCACTGACTGTCTTCGTCCCAGAAGCCCACAATTTTTCGTTCTCTTTCGGCGTTCTCCAGGGAGTCGGAGGCGTGCGCCGCGTTCCTCATCAGGTCGTAGCCGTATATGCTTCTCACCGTGGCGTCAGCGGCCTTTTGCGGGTCGGTTACGCCGAGTATCTCCCGTATCTTCTGTATCGCATCAATCCCGCAGTACAGGAGGGCAAGGCACTTTGCGGTGCCCGGCTTCTTCTTGTCCTTCGGGTTCTTTATGGTTGAAGGGTTTATCCCCGTCATGTACTCGACTATGCGGTCGAACTCATGCTGGGCGTTTAAATCCTTCAAACTGTCTGCAAACTTTTCGGCCATCTTGTCGTCCACGTGGAAGTTAAGTGCGGGCGAGAGCACTGCGCCAATCCTTTTGGCCAGGCTGGGTTTGAGTTTCTCCCGCAACATCTCTTTCACCGGCAGATAGAACGTCTCGGCCCGCGCAACGTCCATGCACAAGACCTTCGCCCCCACTATGTACAGCCCCCCTCGGGAGAACAGGTCTATTATGTTGCCCGGACGGGCGCTGTGCTTGAGGAAATTTTCGGGCTTTATGATTATCAGCGTGGTCCCGGGTTTCTGGCCCTTCGGGAACGTAACAATGCGTTCCAGTACCCCGCCGTCAGACGTTGCGTATTCTGCCAGAAGGGCAAGTTGTTTCTTATTGGTTTTCTCATCCGTGGCGGTCAATACGGCAGGCTCAAAATATTCTACCTCTTCTTTGTTCACACCCTTAAGGTAGTCTCCGTATGTGCCCCTCACCGTATCGCCTTTCGTGTGGTCAACAGAGCCGACCACGTTCTCCTTCAAGGTCTTTACGGCGTTGGGACCCCGAAACAGCATCAGCATGGTACGGTTGAGGATGCCAAAGCGGTTGTCTCTACGGAAATAGTCGTTCAGGTAGGTTAGAAACGCCTTTTTCAGGTGTGGCTCCATATCCTGTGCCCCGATGGTGTCGCAATAGCGGTCTACAAACTCATCGCTGGGCGCGTACATCCTGGCCCCTACAAGCTCCAGGTCCCCCATGGAGAGAAGCCGTCCGATTATGCCGCCCGTCCTGCTCTTAATCAGGCTGTAGGGCGTTATAAGTACATATGCCAATCCGTCTTTCATTGCCTTTTATACCATAAATGATGTCAGTCGTCTGTGGTTCCTTGCTACAAACAGATTCTAACATAGATAGGAAAGGGCATCAACCGCCTATAGCGATGACGGTAACTATACGGGGGCCTTGTTGCGGGCCTGAGGGTCTTTGGGGGCCCTGGTCACATAGCGCATGTGGCCGGGGCCGAGAAGGTCTTCCATGGCCAGCCTGAAGTCCTCTGTGGGGGAGACAAAGAACCTTTGATTAACCTTTATTCTGGTCTTATCTCCCTTTTGGCCCGAGACTTCCAGTATGACGGGACAGCTGCCGTGGTAGATGGAAAAGATCTGCATCAACCGCTCCAGTGTCGAGTCGTCAATGGACGAATAATCCAGACTGACGGCAGCGCCCACTTTCTGCGCGGCGGGTTTTTTTCTCTCCGTGGTCAACGTTGATTTGTCATTCCTCTTATCTTGTGCGTCTTCAGTTGCGCTCTCCAGGGGGGTCACCGACGAGACCTTCAGGGAAGCCCTGCCACCGCGCATAATAACCCTCCCTTTAACCAATACCGCCTCGTCCTTAACCAGGATACCCTCGCTCTTCTTCAGTTGCTTCTGAAACACAAGGGCGTCCGCCTGGCCCTCCAGGTCTTCGATTACAAGGTAGGCCATGGGGTCGCCTTTTCTCGTCGTTGTGCGTTTTAATTCCGCAATTATCCCTGCAACCGCAACGTTCTCGCCTTCGGCCGATTCCTGGAGGTTTGACGTAGTAGCCGAGGGATGTTCCCCGAGCAGTTTCTTAAGTCTAAGCAGTGGATGGGAGCTTACGTAGAAGCCCAGGACGCTCTTTTCCTCGTTAAGAGCCTCCTTCTCCTCCCACTCCGGTACGCTGGGAGAGGTACCTCCACAGGCGGGACACTCTATGGGCCACTTCGCACTTAAAGAGGTTTTTAGACCATTCCGTTCAACGGACGATTGCCCGTTTAATCCCGTCGCGCTGAAAAGACTGAGCTGCCCCTTTTGGCGCTGTACTCTGTGGTCATCGGCAATCCGTAACTCGTAGTCCAGCACTCTCGGATCGAGGTGCTCGGCACGGTGTCCGGGAAAGCAGTCAAA
>JAZGAY010000047.1:0-3676 GCA_036475985.1 Candidatus Brocadiales bacterium | reverse complement strand
CAAGGGCGATAAAACCTCTTCGTGTCGCTTCCGTACCCGCAAAGGAAAACACCTGTTCGTAGGCGTAGATAGACGCCTGAGGGTCTTTTGTTAGCACCTTCTCGTCCCGCCATGATTTCAGGTAGTGCGTCGCGCGAGTGTATTTGTTGCGGAATTCCGTATCGCCGGGGAGGTCCTTGCCCAGGATTATGCGGATGATGTTGTGGATGTGACGGTCGTGGAACTCGTCTCTGGCCCCGGGTGTAATGACGTCGTAGGGAGGACAGATGACCTGTGAGACGTCTCTTGTCTGTTCGGGGTTGTACCTGTACCCCCTGAATGGTGTAATAGTAGCCAGTGTTCTTACCCTGTGCGGACCAAACTGAGAGTCTGTAAGATGCGGAATTAAGTGCCGACGTCCCAGGACGCCAGGTACTTTTCCTGTTCCTTTGTCAGGCTGTCTATGGATATACCCATAGACTTAAGCTTCAGGCTGGCTATCCATACGTCTATCTCTTTCGGCACGTCGTAGACCTGTTTTTTGAACGAGTCGCAATTATTTTTGATGTACTCGGTGGCAAGTGACTGGACGGCAAAGCTCATGTCCATGACACATGCCGGATGGCCTTCCGCAGCGGCCAGGTTGATAAGCCTGCCCTCTGCCAGCAGGTAGATAGTGCGGCCGTTTTTTAGAACGAACCCGTCGACAAACTTTCTTGACTCCGGGGCTTTCTTTGCGGTCAGTTCCTTCAGACCGTCAATGTCTATCTCTACGTTGAAGTGGCCGGAATTACATACCACCGCACCGTCTTTCATCATCTGGAAGTGTTCCTTTCTTATCACATGGATGTCTCCCGTAAGCGTGCAGAACAGGTTGCCTATCTTGGCGGCCTCGTCCATGGGCATGACCCAGAAGCCGTCCATGGTGGCCTCAAGCGCCCGTATCGGGTCAATCTCCGTGACGACTACCTTGGCCCCCATGCCCCTGGCCCTCATGGCAACGCCCCTGCCGCACCAGCCATAGCCCACCACGACCACCGTCTTTCCGGCCAGCAACATGTTGGTGGCCCTGATGATGCCGTCCAGGGTGGACTGGCCCGTACCGTAGCGGTTATCGAAAAGGTGCTTGGTAGCGGCGTCGTTTACCGCAATGACGGGGAATTTGAGTGCGCCGTCCTTTTCCATGGCCCTCAGCCTGATAAGCCCCGTAGTAGTCTCTTCCATACTACCCTTGACCTCTTCGGCGAGCTCCTGGTGTTTGCTGTGTATGACAGATACAAGGTCTGCGCCGTCATCGATCGTCACGTTGGGCCTCTGGGCCAGCGCGACCTCTATGTGTTCATAATAGGTCTTGTTGTCTTCACCGTTAATGGCAAGTACGGGGATGTCATAGTCTTTTACCAGAGAGGCCGCCACGTCGTCTTGCGTGGAAAGCGGGTTTGAGGCGCAGAGGATTACCTGAGCGCCGCCCGCCTTGAGTGTCCTGACCAGGTTCGCCGTCTCAGCAGTGACGTGGAGGCAGGCCGAGAGCCTTATACCGTCAAGGGGCTTTTCCTTCTCAAAGCGCTCTTTTATTAATCTTAAGACGGGCATGTCCCTGTCTGCCCACTCTATCCGGCGTTTTCCTTCAGGTGCAAGCTTCGGGTCTTTGATGTCGTGTTTCATGCAGTGACTGCCTCCTTCATACCGGCCTCACGTCTCAGGACGTCTACCATGTCGGTCTTCTCCCAGGTAAAGTTCTCGCCTTTACGGCCGAAGTGTCCGTATTTTGCAGTATCTCTGTAGATAGGCCTCCTGAGGTTGAACTTTTCAATGATGCCTGACGGTGTGAGGTCAAAGACCTTCTCCACTATTGCCGCCAGCTTGTCTTCGGGTATCTTGGCGGTGCCTTCACAGTGTACAAGGACGCTGGTGGGCTCGGTTACTCCTATGGCATAAGAGAGCTGCACCTCGCACCTGTCTGCAAGCCCTGCAGCCACCACGTTCTTTGCCACATGTCTGGCTGCATAGTGGGCGCTGCGGTCTACCTTGGTCGGGTCTTTTCCTGAAAAGGCGCCACCGCCGTGCCTCGCCCTTCCACCATAGGTGTCTACGATTATCTTCCTGCCAGTGAGCCCGCAGTCCCCCTTTGGACCGCCTACAACGAAACGGCCCGTTGGGTTTACGTGGATTATGGTCTTACCATCGAGATATTTTGCAGGGATTGTCTTTTTTATAAGTTTCTCTGTCAGGTCTTTTTTAATGGTCTTCTGGTCTACGTCTTCGGTGTGTTGTGTGGAGACCACTACTGTATGCACCCTGACGGGTTTGTGTCCCTCATACTCAATCGTGACCTGTGACTTGCCGTCGGGCCTCAAGTACGGCAGCTCGCCGCTGTGTCTCAGACGCGCCAGCTCTTCTACCAGGTTATGGGCCAGCACGATGGGGAGAGGCATGAGCTCCGGCGTCTCGTCGCACGCGTAACCTATCATCATCCCCTGGTCGCCGGCTCCCAGCTTCTTCTGCTCGTTCTTCCGCTCGTCCACGCCCAGCGCGATGTCCGGAGACTGTCTTTCGAGACACGTGATTACCGCGCAGGTATGGTAGTCAAAACCCATCGAGGTGTCCGTATAGCCGATCTCCTTTATGGCCTCCCGTACCGTGGCCGGTATGTCGATAATGGCAGTAGTCGTTATCTCGCCGGCGACGAGGACCAAGCCGGTCTTGACCAGGGTTTCGCACGCCACCCTGGCGTAAGGGTCCTTTTCGAGGATAGTATCCAATATGGCATCTGAAACCTGGTCCGCTATCTTGTCCGGGTGTCCTACGGCAACTGATTCAGATGTGAATAGATGTCTGTCTTTTCTCATCTACCGACTTTCTCCTTTTTAGAATCTCCTTTAGTACCTTCAGATTGCGGGACGTAGCGCCCCTTTGTTTGAGTACCGTCTCACGGGCCCGCTGGCCCATCGCCTTTGACTCCTGCGGATTTCTAAGTATATCCTTTATCGTACCTAGAAGGTCTTGTTCGTTGCGCACCATCTTAGCAGCATTTGCGTCCAACAGCAAGTGCGTCTCTTCCTCGAAATTGGTCATGTTCGGCCCAAATACCGTGGGACGTGCCAGGGCCGCAGGCTCCATTACGTTCTGGCCGCCCTTTCCCCTGAGACTCTTTCCAACAAAGACGCAGTCCGCCAGGGAATATATGTTGGTTAAATCCCCGATTGTATCGACCAGTATTACGGTGTTGCCGGGTTCGGAGTCGAATGTCCCTCCCCGGTCCAGCGTGGATTTCCTTGCAGGGACGAACCCCTGGGCCTTTATATAACCCTCGACCTCCCCGGCCCGCTCTATATGGCGTGGGGCAAGAACGAGCCTCAATCCGGGTATGGCGGCCTTAAGGGTCTTGAGTGTCCTCAGTAATATCTCCTCTTCCCCGGCGTGGGTGCTGCCGCCCACAAGCACCAGGTCGTCTGCGCCTATACGGAAAGACTTTTTTAGGGCCTCCCTGGTCTCTTCAGGGACGTCTACCGGGAGATTGTCGTACTTCATGTTGCCGGTGATGGCTACCTTGTCCTCCGGGATGCCCAGTTTAAGGAACCGGGAGGCGTCGGCCCGGGTGCGTGCGCAGTACATATTTCCCGGAGCGGACAGGCTCTCAGAGAAACTCTTGGACAGGAAGCCCATGGCGCTAAAAAACTTCCTGGATTTTTCAGAG
>JAZGAY010000046.1:0-10403 GCA_036475985.1 Candidatus Brocadiales bacterium | reverse complement strand
CGCCCTCCTTTACCAGCCCCATAGCTATCCCTGCCACCGGGTCTTTTATCGGCACGCCCGCATCCATCATACAGAGGGTCCCGCCGCATACACTGGCCATGGAAGAAGAGCCATTTGATTCAAGGATATCTGACACTATACGAACGGTGTAGGAGAATTCTTCGTGGTCGGGCATCGCTGGCGCTAAAGCGTTTTCGGCCAGGTTACCGTGCCCTACCTCCCTTCTAGAGACGGAGAATACGTTTTTCACCTCTCCAACGGAGAAGGGGGGAAAATTATAGTGCAACATAAACTTCTTTGTATAAGGTTCTTCCAGCCCATCCACTTTCTGCTCGTCCATGGAAGTGCCGAGTGTGACTACGACCAGGGCCTGTGTCTCCCCGCGCGTAAACAGTGCAGAACCGTGGGTCATGGGCAGGACACCCACCTCACAGCTAATGGGCCTTACCTCATCAAGCTCCCTGCCGTCTATTCTCTTGTTTTCCTTTATTATCTGTTCCCTGGCGGTCTTGCTTTCCATCTCATCGAATAAGTCCCTCATCACTGCTTCCGTAATCTTCGGCTCGTCGATATTGCAATATTTCTCTACGAGCTCATCGCGTATTTCGGCAAGTGCGGAGTCCCTTGCATGCTTTCCCGGCGTCTTGCTCTTTTCTTTAACCCGGTCATAGGCCTCTTCCCATACGGCCTTACAAAGCTCTTCGTCTCTTTCGGTCTCCTTTACCTCTTGCTTCTCTTTACTGCATAACGATATAAGCTCTTTTTGCAACTGCACGACGTCCTTGACCGCCTGCTCGGCAAAGACTATCGCGCCGAGAATGTCATCCTCAGAAACCTCCTTCGCGTCAGCCTCCACCATCAGCATGCCGGCCTCCGTGCCAGAGAGCACCAGGTTCATGTCACTTGACTGGCTTTCGGTGAGAGTCGGGTTCAAAACAAATTCCCCTTCCACCCGGCCAACCCTGACCGAGCCCACCGGGCCGGAAAAGGGAATTGACGAGATCGAAAGGGCGGCGGAAGCGCCTATCATGGCCAATATGTCCGGATTGTTCTCTTTGTCTACGCAGATGACCACACTCATTACCTGCACGTCTTTACGATACGCTTTCGGGAAGAGAGGTCTTATCGGCCTGTCCATAAGCCTCATGGTGAGTACTTCTTTTGCGTTGGGCCGTCCTTCCCTCTTAAAAAAGCCCCCGGGGAACTTTCCTGCCGCGTAAGTCCTCTCCCTGTAATCCACCGTAAGCGGGAAAAAACCTATGTTTCTTTCCGCCCCGGATACTGCCGTAACCAAAACCATCGTCTTGCCATACCTGACAACTACCGAACCGTCCGCCTGCTTGGCCATCCTGTTTGATTCAATACTAAGCTCTCTACCGCCAATAGACTTCTCCACCTTGTGCATTGCCATATCTTTTTCTTTTCATCCTTCGCTTTGACAAAAAAACACCGCAAATTAATCCGCTTAAACCTTTTTCTCTCTTATCCCCAACGCGCTCATCACCTTCTTGTATCTCTCTTTGTCCTTTCTGTCGAGATACTTTAGAAGAGAAGACCTCCTGCCAACCATTTGCAACAACCCTCTACGTGAAGTGTGGTCCTTCTTGTGCTGTTTGAGATGGCCGCTCAAATAGCTTATGCGTTCGGTCAGAATGGCTATTTGAACCTCTGGGGAGCCTGTATCGTTCGGGTGGGTCTTAAGTTCCTTAATTACTTCCGCCTTACGTTCCTTATCAATACCCATCTACTAAACCCTTCTCTAAACCCTTCTCTAAATCCTTACTGGAAACAGGGGATTCTACGGATTATACGCACAGTTTGCAACAGAAAAATCGCTATCTGGAAGTTATTTCTGCGCTGAGCGCCTTTGTGTAATCCACCGCAAGACCGCTCTCCGGCGCTAAAAACGAGGCTATGAGAAAACGTCCCTTGTGAAACGCCGTGGAATAACGCCCTTCCTTGTCCTCAAAGCATTGAAGCCTCCCTTCAGTCAAGGCCCTTTCGCCCCAGGATTTTCTGAGTTTGACCAGGCCCTTCCATGCCCGTAAAGCACCGCCGGCATCTGGATATTCTACCAACAGGAGCTTCATGGTGGGCTGGTCTTCTCTCAGATCATACTCGGCAACCACGGCATCGGTCTCTTCGCCCAGGCCGAGGACGTTTTCCTCTATTACCTCGTCACTGACATAAATATTGTCAAAAACCACCCTGCCGTGAAAGAACTTCGTGCGCCCTTCAAGCAGGCCATCCCGCGGCAGATAGTCCAAGAGCGCGGGCTGCGGAGACTCATCGTGGGGCAGTCTGTCCAAAATCGCCACGGCCAGGGCAACCACCTCGTCCAGGGCTACGTCCTCACGATTTGGTTCAAAACGAATGTAGCGATCCCCCTTCCACACCCACATGTAATTCTCGATTACAGTGGCCTCGTCTCCAAGACTGTAGATGTCTCCCGCCCTGTCATACGAATATGCACCAAAGGCGTCATCGCTTGAGCCGAACCTCCACAATTCAACCAGCACCTCCCTGCCACTCCCGTCGCCGTAGAGCGCCACGGATACCTGCCGGTACGAATAAGTGAGATAGGGTTCGGCCGCGCCGTCTATGTACTCGTAAAGGCCTTTTTCCCCCGCATAGACCCTGGCCTCTGACAGCATCCTCCATTCGCCCACCACCTTGGGGAACTGGGCCTCTCCGCCGTACGCCGCCGGTAACTCAAGTACCGTGGGCAGCTGGGGCTGGATGCCCCCAACCACGATGGCCGCCGTGCCGACAACCGGACAGGCGTACTCACAGAAACCACATCCGTTACAGACCTCTTCCCTCACAAACGGACGCCTTATCTCGCGACCCTGCTCATCAACGTATGTATTAAAATGAATCGCCTTGGTGGGCACCGGACACACCTCTTCACACACGCCGCAATTGACGTCGTGCCAGTCTTTCCTGAGCGCCGGCAGCCCCGCATGACCCACCCAGGGTATGCAGCGGCTCCGGTATATGCGCGCCTTGCCTATGGCCGTCAACTGCTTCTTCGGGAGTTCGAGCGGCTGTATGGCGCCCGAGGGACACACCTCGGTGCAGAGGGTGCAGCTATAGTCACAGTGCCCAATCCTGGGAATCAGTCTGGGCGTCCATGCCGCCTCCAGCCCCGCCTCCATCAGGGTGGGATGCAGCCCGTTGGTCTTGCACACCTTCATGCACTCGCCGCAACTGACGCACCTTGCGAGAAACTCCTGCTCATCCACCGAGCCCGGCGGACGAATGACCCCGTGCCCCTTACCAGCCCTCCAGGGGAAATTGAACCTGAGCATCGGCACGGCGGCTATACCGGTAAGACAGGCCGTCACCAGACCCCTCTTTGAGAGGTCCACCTCCCTGAGCTGCGGGACGACATCGCCCCTGAAACGTATGGCGTCGCTGGGGCATACCTCCTGACAGTCCATGCAGAGGATACACTCACCCGCCTGAGAGGCCCTCCCCTCCTCCGTTATGCACCCCATCCTGCAGCCCTTCTGACACAGGCCGCAGACCTCGCAATCTTCCCGCACGCTCCTCTGAAGATACGCCCCCACAGACACCAGCGCCAAAAGCGCTCCCAGCGGACACAGGTTCCTGCACCAGTACCGCCTGAAAAAGAATCCAAAGGAAACGATGGCAAGGAAGATGATCAGGAGGGCTGAATGGTTGCGGAAGAAGGGTTCGCGCTCCACAAAAAGCACCTTGTCCGTAAACTCATGCCCGGATGCGGCCAATGCACCCACAACCGGCATACCATGAAGGAAATCAAAGGTAACCGAGAGGAGCGCCACGATATACGGATGTATAAGGATAGAATAGACGTTCGTCACCAGGCTCAACGGGTCGAACCACCCGACCATCTGCCTGCTCAAGAAGAGGCTGAGTAAAAGGAAGGCCAGCAGATAATATTTGAGCCGCTTGCCGTCATAAAGCCTCCACCCCGCATGAGACTCCCCGGCCCGCGACCCCTTGAAGACCTTGTCCGTGAGGTCAATGGTGGTGCCGAACGGACATATCCAACCGCAAAAGAACCGCCCCATAAAGAGCGTCATGGCGACAAGCACCAGGGCGGGCCAGTACTGGGTCAGAAAATCGTGTGCAGCTATGCTCACACCCAGGCCGGAGAGGGGACTGAGGCGCAGGAAAAAATTCCTGGCAGAGAAACCGGCCGTGGTCAGCGGGTCCAGATATATGAGAAGTATAATGAAAGCCGTCAGGCTCAGTGCCTGCGACCACTTACGCAGCTTATAGGCCCTGAACGGGCTCTTTTTTCCCTGTGACATTTTTTGTCTTTGCTTCTAGCCTAGCATAGTATAGTAACCGGGGGGGAAGGCTTCGTTTTTTTTAAAGATTGACAATTATTTAGGAACATAATAACGTTCCCCCGTTTACCAGCATATCACCTTGTCTGAATCGAAGACGAGTTTAAGCATCCCGTCATAATCTATGGACGGGTACGGAGACTCTACGGCCCGCGCCGCGGCGTCATCCTTCAGTACCATGATCGTGACTGTGACCGTGGCACTCAGCCCCCCGAGACGGTCTTCCCCCGTCAACACGGCGTCGTGTATGAGTAACACGGCCAGCTCATTTCCGGCCGCGGAGGCCGGCCCTGCCTGGTCCCTGGCCGTCGAGATAGCGAGCGCGTGGTCCTTTTCCCTGATTATATGAAGCGTCTTCATCCTGTTACTGCCAGGGTATCACCCTGTCCGCATCCGTAAGCATCTCCACTATCCGGCCTCTCGGCAATATGTCTGCCTCTGTACCCAGTTCGCTTATGCCCCTCTCGTCAAGAGATTCCTTATCCGCCACCACCCTGTGCCCGAGGGACCGCAGGGCGTCAAGGTGTTTGTATATTATACCCGACCCTATAAGCTCAGGGTCTGTCTTGCGAAGCAGGTACACACCGTCCTCTATAAACAAGACGGTCACCTTATTGTCTTCTTCAAGGGTGAGGCCGACCGACATGCGCAGCCCCTCTGAGTTCCTGAGTGTGTTGAACGGGGTTGTTGGGATTATCACGACGACGTCTGTCATGCGGTTTAGTCAGTTGGTTAATTAAAGGACAGGAAGCGGTCAGAATCGTTTACAAGTAAGGCCAGGTCATACTGGCTGCCCCAGTGCACAAAGTCCTTCCTTTCGACGTTGCGCTCCGCGGCGTTATGGGCGCACACCACAACCTTTGCCCCCTTTGCCGCAAGCTCCGCCAGCCGCGGGTCTTGCAGATGGTACACACCATCGCACATAAGGAACATTTCGACCACGACCCCCGCCGTCAGCGCCGTCTCGGTAAGCCGGACGACCGTGTGCGTGTTCTCGCTCTCCGGGCTGGTGGCCAGGAGTATGCCCAGTTTTCCCTTCATTTGAGACATAATAACATGGAATCCACGTATCGTCAAAGAAAGATAGTGCGGCCGCTTGCCGGCCGAGCTTAACGGACGTTTGTAGCGCCGTCTCCAAAGAGTTCACCCAGCCGGAGTTCTCTTTTTACGCGTTCAACGTCTCCGGGTTCCGGGAGAAACGGGAAGTCCCTGAAGGATTCGCCCGGACGGTAGCTACCGAAGGGCCGGTTACAGCCGATGTCGCCGTGTCTGTCGGGGCATCCGCCGGTTATAAACGGCATACCGCTTTCGGCGGCCTTCTCCACTGTCTCCTTTAGAGAAGGTTCGATGCCAGCGAGCTTCCCCTGTGAATCAAATTCAAGCTCGCCTCGCCCCCTGCCTACGATACCGCTCTCCACAAGATAGGCCAGGAGTTGTGCACGCCGGAATTTCTTCAATGTGGGTCTCTTGTGCCGTGACATAACGGAGCCGGGCTCAGGATAGAAACTGAACAGGTGGACAAGGGCCCCCATGGCGTGCACACAGGTGAAACATTCGGCCAGTTCCCTGTCCGTCTCACCTATACCCACCATGATGTGGCAGCTAACCCTCTTATGCCCGAAGACCTCAACACCGCCCCTCAGCGCATCGACATAATCTTTCCACGCGAGCGGCCCGTGGACACGGGAACCGCGGGTAAGCTCGAACACCCTCTGTGATGCGGCATCAAGCCCCACGCCCAGGTAATCGGCCCCCAGGTCCTTAAGCGTCCTTAGCTCCCCGGCACTGAACAGGCCCGGCGTAATAAGCACCGAGAGTGGCGTGTCCACTGCCACCCGGCGCACGGCCCTGGCGAGATCGATGGTATCTTTGACGGCATCCGGGTGAAAGACGGTTGAGATGCAGATACGGCGGACAGTATCACCACCATATCTTGAAAGCCTGTCTATTACGTCGCGGGTCTTCAGAACGGGCCAGTCTACACGGATAAACGAATCATCCCCCCGGGGCCGGGAGCGCGCAAGCCCGCAGTAGGCACAGTTGGCCCTGCAACCGTCAGGGTAACTTAGTAGCAGGTTTACGCAGAAATTCCTTGCGTCGCGGTAGAACCTGCCTGAGGCAAACCTCAGTGTGAGGGCGGACGCCAGGCTGGTCTTAACGAATTCCGGGACCTGCGTGTCCGGTGTAGATGTCTTCGACATCTCCTGCAGTGCGCTCTTTTCCATGAAATACCCAATCCCTGTTACTGTATTTTTCTCGCTCCAGTTCCATTATTGCCCCCAGTTCCTCTTCGTTTAAGGGTTCCGGTATAAGCTCGGCGTTTTCCAACGTCTTTTCAAGACCCCTTTTGACATGTTCTCTCAGTTCATGCGTGCTCACATGCCTGCCCAGTTCCCCGGACACGGTGGTTATGGCCCCATTTTTTCTCACAGGCTTCTTTAACAGCTCCAACATCAACTCCATATCGATATCGGCAAGTATACTCGCATGGTAAAGTACGGCTGTTTCTTCATCCAGACAACATGAGGCAAGCCCTGCTATCTTTTTGTCTTTTACGACGATGTCGTTCTCCGGCCGGAACCACGCCTTGAGGCCCATGGACCCAAGGGCGGCGATTATCCCCCCGGTGAAGGGACTCAATACGGTCTTTGAACCAAGCAGTGCCGACTGTCCGCCGGTGGCGGGGGGGGCGGGGGCCGCTATGGCGATACCGAGCTGACCCTCTCCCATAACGATAGCGCCGCCGCCGGTGGGCCTGCGGTTTATGTCTACGCCCAGTTCCGTGCAACGGGAGATATCGACCTCTGAGCCGACGTTCTGGTATCTGCCCACCATGACCGAGGGACCCTTATACGTGTAGAGCCTGACTATGTGGGAATACGGTGACGTGTGGAGTTTTCGGCCGACATACTCGTCCACCGCAAGCCCAAAGCTCGGCGAGGAGCCGTCGTCCTCTATGTAGCGCCACCTAAGAGGCCTCATGATATTCCAAACCTAACGCCCTGGCCACGGCCTTATTGACCACCTTGCCTTTGACGATATTCAACCCGTACTTCACTGCGCGGTTTTCTGCCGCCGCCCCTTCATATCCCTTGTCCGCAATCTCCATGACGTAGGGGAGGCTGGCGTTTGTAAGCGCGTAGGTAGACGTGCCGCCGACCGCGCCGGGCATGTTAGTCACACAGTAGTGCAGCACACCGTCCGCCATGAACGTGGGCTTGGTGTGCGTTGTGGGCCTGCTGGTCTCAACGCAGCCACCCTGGTCGATGGATACGTCGACTATTACCGCACCGGCCTTCATGGTCCTTATCATGTCCTCCGTGACGAGCAGCGGTGTCCGGGCGCCCTCGATGAGCACGGCGCCGATAAGCAGGTCGGCCTCCTTTAGTCTTTCCCGCATGTTCTGGGCGTTTGACATGAGGGTGATGACGTTCCTGGGCATTATGTCGTCGAGATATCTCAGCCTGTCCAGGTCGATGTCCATAATAGACACCCTCGCCCCCAGCCCCGCGGCCACCTTTGCCGCGTTGGTGCCGACAACTCCACCGCCGATGACCACCACCTCTGCAGGGGCTACACCGGGCACTCCTCCCAGCAGGATACCCCGCCCTTCCATCGGCTTCTCCAGATATTTCGCCCCCTGCTGTATGGACATGCGGCCCGCCACCTCGCTCATGGGTGTAAGCAGCGGGTGGCCCCCACGCTCGTCCCTCACGGTCTCATAGGCGATGGCCACGGCCTTTGACTTCATTACCGCCTTGGTGAGCTTCTTCGAGGCGGCGAAGTGGAAGAAGGTGAAGACTATCTGCCCCTCTCTCATGAGCGTGTACTCCTCAGGCAGCGGCTCCTTTACCTTGAGTATCATCTCCGCATCGGAGAAGACTTTTTCCATGCCGCTTACCAGTTTCGCCCCCGCCCTTGAGTACTCCCGGTCGGTTATGCCGCTCCCAAGGCCGGCGCCCTTTTCCACCAGTACCGTGTGCCCCTTCTTTACCAGCTCCTCGGCGCCCACCGGTATGAGGGCAACCCTGTATTCGTCTACCTTAGTCTCTTTAGGTACACCGATAATCATTTTCCTGTCCCGGCTAATTCACAAAGAGGTCTTTGTAAAAGCTTTTACCATAATCGAGGGGCGGAAGCCCCAGCGCCTCCGCTACGGTTGCCCCGAGGTCCGAGAAACTCTGCCTGACGCCGAGACTCCGGGCCCTGCCCAGGGACCTGCCGTATACCAGAAGAGGCACGTACTCGCGGGAGTGGTCGGTACTCGGCGTGGTAGGGTCGCAGCCGTGGTCGGCCGTCATGGAAAGCACGTCGTCATCCTTGAGCGCATTCAGTATCTCGGGCAGGCGCACGTCAAATTCCTCCAGACACCTTGCATAGCCTTCCGGGTCATTCCTGTGCCCGTACTTCATATCAAAATCTATCAGGTTGGTAAAGATTATACCCCTTGAATCCTCTTTGACGCACCGGATGGTCTGGTCTATCCCCTCACGGTTGTTCCCGGTGGGAAGTTCCCGGGTCAGGCCCGTATGGGCGAATATGTCGCCTATCTTGCCCACGCCTATCACCTCAAGGCCGGCGCCCGCGGCCACGTCGAGCAGTGTCGGCCGGGGCGGCGGCACGGAAAAATCCTTCCGCCTCTCCGTCCTCTCGTACCGTCCCTCCGAGACCACAAACGGCCTTGCGATGACACGGCCCACGTTATGTTCACCGGTCAAGATGCCACGGGCGGTCTTGCACATTTCGTAAAGTTCCTCGACCGGTATTACCGCCTCGCAGGCGGCTATCTGGAACACGCTGTCTGCGGACGTGTATATAATGGGAGCCCCCGTCCTCACGTGCTCCTCACCCAGCTCTTTTATTATCTCCGTACCTGAGGCTGGTTTGTTGCCCAATATGGGCCTGCCTATGGCCCCGGTAAATTTGTCAATAATCTCTTTAGGGAAGCCGTTGGGGTATGTGGGAAGGGGTTTTTGGGTGATTAAGCCGGTAATCTCCCAGTGCCCCGTTGTGGTATCCTTCGCAGCCGAGCCTTCGGCCATCTTTCCGTAAAAGGCCCCCGGGGTTACGTCGTCACGCAGCCCCCCGACGGGTATTATCTTTCCCAGTCCGAGGGCCTCCAGATTGGACAGTCGGAGCCCGCCCACGGCCCCGGCCATGTTGCCCAGGGTGTTGCTTCTCTCGTCACCGAACAGCGCGGCATCGGGCAGCTCTCCCACACCGAGACTGTCCAGGACGATTATCACCACACGGCGGGTTTTCCTGGACACCATTATTCTGCGAGGCTCTCCATTATTTCGGGGCCTGTGCTGGTGCCTATCCTTGTGGCGCCGGCCTTTATCATGGCAAAAGCCGTCTTTGCGTCGCGAATGCCTCCCGCGGCCTTGACCTGTACGCCCCTGGGTGAATGCTGCCTGAGCAGCCGTACGTCCTCAACCGTCGCGCCACCGCCGGCAAGACCGGTAGAGGTCTTTACGAAGTTCGCACCGGCGTCCGCAATAATCTTGCATACACCTATCTTTTCCTCGTACGTTAGAAGACAGGTCTCTATTATTACCTTAACCGCCGCACCGCGGGCCGCCATCACCACGCCTTCTATGTCCCTGCGCACCAGGGCATGGTCCTTAGACTTGAGGGCGGCAACGTTCATGACCATGTCAATCTCAGCCGCGCCCTGGCCTACGGCAAGTGCGGTCTCCACTATCTTGGCCTCGGGGTAGCTGTAGCCTGACGGGAAACCCACTACGGCACCCACCTTTACCGTTGAACCTTTAAGGCACTCGACTGCCAGTGGGACGTATATGGGTGGAATCGAGACGGCATAGAAACCGTATTTCTCCGCCTCGTTGCAAAGATTTATTATCTGCTGCCTCTCCACATTCGGCCTTATCTGCGTGTGGTCTATCATCTTGGCCAGCTTTTCACGGGAGAGTTCCATTACCTTCATTCCTTTTCGCTGCAGAAGAGAGTTGGGGCGAGGAAAATCATAAGGCCATGAGAGACCGAAAAATCAGGCGAAAACGCGTTTGAGAAGCTCAAGACCGATGTAAACAACGATAGGAG
>JAZGAY010000045.1:0-3795 GCA_036475985.1 Candidatus Brocadiales bacterium | reverse complement strand
GGCGACGGCAATGCCGACCTGATAGGGGACTGGAACGGCCTATGGGCCTACATGAATAACAGCACCTGGAAACGTATTACCTTCATGAGCCCCGACTCAGGCAGGATTGTGTGCGGAGACCTCGACGGCGACGGCAATGCCGACCTGGTAGGTGACTGGGATGGCACCTGGGCCTACATGAATGACAGTACTTGGAAACGTATTACCTTCATGAGCCCTGGCTCGGGCGGGCTGGTCACAGGAGACCTGGACGGCGACGGCAAGGACGACCTGATAGGGGACTGGAACGGCACCTGGGCCTACATGAATGATAGTACCTGGAAAAGGATTACCGGCGACAGCCCGGGCACGGGCGGGCTGGTCACAGGAGACCTGGACAGCGGCGGCAAGGCGGACCTGATAGGGGACTGGCCACCTAACGGCACCTGGGCCTACATGAATGATACTAACTGGGAACGTCTTACCACCGCAAGCCCCGGCTCGGGCGGGATGGCCACAGGCAACATTGACGGGAATTAAACCTCTGAAATCATATCGTTAGGGTATGTTATCCGCCCTCCAAACTAACTGGCGGGCCGTGCCTGAGGCAGATTCACCCTCCTAACAGACCGGCGGGCTTTCAGCCTTCGGCGAACTTTCAGCCTCCAGAGAGGACTCCAAGACTTATATTTTGCAGAGGTTCCGGGATACCAATGCCGCCAGGAAATACTGTTGCTTTTTGGGCACAAATCTGTTTCATTTGGAGTAATAGCGACCCACGTTAGATTAAAACTATGGTAAGCATTAAGGAAAAGGGAATACTGGAAACGGGGACAAAAGACCAGAGGAGCCTGAGAGACAACCTCTTTGACTTCTCGAGCAAAATAATGGGCAGAGAGGGCGCCAAATTCCTCTTCAAGGCCTATGACCTCGCCCGTTTTGACATCTTAGGCAAGCCCAAAGGCACAATAGGCTCGATAGACGTCACCAACCGTTGCAACCTGCGCTGTCGCCACTGCTATTTTTACGCCCATGACTACGAGTCAGAACCCGAACTCACGGATGACCAATGGATAGAGAAGTTCGAGGAACTCAAGAAAGACGGGTTTCCCTTTTATCAGTGTTCCTGGATCGGCGGAGAACCCCTCCTCAGAAAGAGCTTGATAGAGAAGGGAATGGGGTATTTCAAGTCAAACCTGGTCACCACCAATGGGATGCTGGAACTCCCTTCCTGGCCCGACGTGAATTTCTACGTTTCCCTGGACGGCCCCCGCGACATGCACGATTCCATGCGCGGCGCAGGCACGTATGACAGAATAACAAAAAACATTAACAGACCGGACCTGAAGATATTGCTCTCCATGGTAATTACCAGAGAGAACCATACGGGCGTGGAGGCATTTGTGGACGAATGGCGCGAGAGGGGCGGCGTAAAGGGAGTGCTCTTCCAGTTTTACACACCGGTGAAGGGCCTTAAAAATGACGACCTGTGGCCGCACTGGGAGCTAAGAGACAAGATTATAGACGACCTCTTGAAACTCAAGGGCAAGCACGGCGATTTTATCTTTCTTCCCAACGAAGTCTTCGAAATGATGCGGTCAGACAGGTGTCAGGCCATAACCAGCGACTGTCTGTTCCGACAGGTATCCTTCTGTTTCGACCCCCAGGGACGCGAGAAGAAGCCCTGCATGATGGGCCCCATGGCCGACTGCTCGCGCTGTGGCTGTGTCCTGCCGTTTCACCTAAAATGCCTGGAGAGTAAACGCCTGGTTCTGAGAGAGATGCTCATGTCCCTGAGAAAGGCGTTCGGGGGAAGGGCCTTGGGGTAGCTAAGTGCTTGTGATTTTAGATGTTGCAGTCCCGGCAGAACACGCCTTCTGCAGGCTTTTCCTCCTTGACACCCTAATTCCTTTGTGATAGCATTTTTTAGATTACCTTCTTACGGGCGATTAGCTCAGCTGGCTAGAGCGCTTGCTCGACAAGCAAGAGGTCGGTGGTTCGAGTCCACTATCGCCCACCATGTGAAAAATTTTTGCGGTAATGTATGATAAAGGTAGTTTTACCGGACGGTTTAGAAAAAACTTATAAAGAGAGAACAACTGTTGGTGAGGTCGCCAAAGATCTGGGCGGCTCCTTCAGGAAAAGGGCCATCGCAGGCAAGACCAATGGTGCATTGGTTGACCTAAGTCTCCCCCTCATCCGTGACACATCACTCTCCATAATCACAGAGGACTCCCCTGAGGGCGTGGAAATACTCCGCCACAGCGCCGCCCACATAATGGCTCAGGCCGTGTGCAGACTCTTCCCCGGGGCAAAACTGGGTGTCGGACCCACCATCGAGAACGGCTTCTATTACGACTTTCATCTCGAGCGGACGCTGACCCAGAAGGACCTGGAAGATATTGAGGCGGAAATGAAAAGAATCGTAAAAGAAGACCTCCCTGTTGACAGAATGACCATGCCCAGGGACGAGGCCGTAAAAAAGATGGAGACAGAACGCCAACCCTATAAGATCGAACTGATAAACGACATCGACGAGGGAGAGGAGCTCAGCTTTTACAAACAAGGCGAGTTTATGGACCTCTGTCGCGGCCCGCACATACCCGGTACCGGCCGCGCACTGGTGTTCAAGCTCCTCAGCGTTGCCGGCGCGTACTGGAGGGGTAAAGAAACAAACCCCATGCTGCAGCGCATCTACGGAACGGCCTTCCCCAAACAAAAGGACCTTGAAAAATATCTGACACTTCTGGAAGAGACGAGGAAGCGCGATCACCGGCGCGTGGGGAAGGACCTGGATTTATACAGCATCCAGGAGGACGTTGGCCCGGGCCTCGTACTCTGGCACCCAAAAGGCGCGCGTATACGCAGCATAATAGAAGATTTCTGGCGCGACGAACACTACAAGAGGGGCTACGAGGTGGTCTACAGCCCGCACATAGCCAAGTCCGCACTCTGGCACACCAGCGGCCACTGGGATTTTTACAGCGAGAGCATGTTCAGCCCCTTTGAGATGGAGTCCGCCGAGTATCTGGTAAAACCCATGAACTGCCCCTTCCATATCCTCATCTTTAAATCCGACATGAGGAGCTACCGCGACCTCCCGATAAGATACGCAGAGCTGGGTACCGTCTACAGATATGAGCGTTCAGGGGTATTGCACGGACTCCTGAGGGTAAGGGGTTTTACCCAGGACGACGCCCACATCTTCTGCACCCCCGAGCAGCTTGAGGGAGAAATCGTGGGGGTGATAGAGCTGGCCGACTACATGCTCACCTCCTTCGGTTTTAAGGAATACGAGGTAGAGCTGGCCGTAAGGGGCAGGGGCGAGAAGGAGAAATACATCGGCACGGACGAGACCTGGGACATGGCCGAGCAGGCCCTCAAGAAGGCCCTCGAGACAAGAGACGTGCCCTACTATGTCGGCGAGGGCGAGGCAAAGTTTTACGGCCCGTCCATTGACATCAAGGTGAAAGACGCCCTTGGCAGGGGCTGGCAGGGGCCGACCGTCCAGGTGGACTTTAACCTCCCGGAACGCTTCGACGTGCACTACATAGGCCCCGACGGCAAGGAGCACAAGGTGGTGATGGTGCACCGCACGGTGCTCGGCGCCATGGAACGTTTCCTCGGCACCCTCATCGAGCACTACGGAGGCGCCTTCCCGCTCTGGCTTGCGCCCGTCCAGGTAAGGTTACTGCCCGTCTCGGACACTATCAACGATTACGCCAATACCGTAAAGAAAAGGCTAGAGGAAAGTAACCTGCGCGTAGAGTGCGACACCACCAACCAGAGGATCGGATATAAAATAAGACAGGGGAC
>JAZGAY010000044.1:0-8328 GCA_036475985.1 Candidatus Brocadiales bacterium | reverse complement strand
GAGGGCACATTTCATACTGGAATAAGGCTGCCGAAAAATTATTTGATTACTCAAAGGATACGGCGATCGGAAAGGATTTGCATGAGTTAATTATCCCGGAGAAGCTCCGCGAGAATCATCTGAACGGGTTTAAAGCGTTTCGGGACACAGGACAAGGCCCTGCTATTGGAAAGACGCTTGAACTGACGGCTGTCAGGAAAGACGGGACGGAATTTCCCATAGAGCTGTCCCTTTCAGCGGTAAAGACAAAGGGTAAATGGTCTGCAATAGGGATAGTAAGAGACATCACCGAACGCAAGCGGACAGAGGAGATAATCAAGCATATGGCCTATCACGACGCCCTTACCGCGCTGCCTACGCGGAGACTTTTTTCTGAGCGTCTCATCCTGGAGCTGACTCACGCAAGGCGCGATAAGAATATGCTGGCCGTCATGTTTCTCGATCTTGACAGATTCAAGGGTGTCAACGATACGTTGGGGCATACCATGGGTGACCGGTTGCTGAAAGAAATCGCCGTCAGGCTGAAAAATTCTGTACGTGAATGCGATACCGTCTCCCGCATGGGGGGCGATGAGTTCACGCTGTTATTGCCTGGAATTGATCGCGCGGAAAGTGCGGCCAAGATTGCTGACAAGATCCTCGACATGGTCAAACAGCCGGTGATACTGGATGGCAACAGGCTAAACATCACTACCAGTATCGGTGTCGCCCTCTATCCGACGGACAGTGATGATGCCGAAACCCTGCTCAAGAACGCCGACGCCGCCATGTATCGCGCCAAGGAACAGGGCCGCAACAATGTCCAGTTTTTTAGCCCCTCATAACCCTTTATCTTACTTAGTTAGATATAGCATGGGTGCTCTGTCACCCATGTGGAATGCTACATTATCTGATTTGATTGGGGACAGAACCCCAATCCTATATCTTTAATGAAAAAGGGTAGGGGAGGGGAAGGCAAAGCCGTCTCTTACGTTGTAGGGGCTTCACCCTCGAGCAGCTCCTTTATCCTGCCTGCCAGGTAGAAAGAACCTGTGATGCAGATGCAGTCCTCGGGCCGGGCAAGTTTTCTGGCCTCTTTTAGCGCATCGCGTGGATCATCTGCCACAGTGGCCTCTCCACCGTTCCGGAGGTGCGTCTCTATCCTTTCTGCAAGGAGCCCCGGCGGTGCAGACCTCGGGAAATCGGGGGCCGTCAGAATCACCCTGTATGCCATGGGCACGATCTCCTTGAATATCCCATGAAAGTCCTTGTCCACTGACAGGCCCAGTATCAGTATCAACCTGTCGAAATTAACGGCCTCTTTCAGGGTGTCTGCGAGGGCACGCATGGAAGAGACGTTATGGGCGGTGTCCAGGACTACCAGTGGCCGATTGGAGACGACCTCTATCCTGGCCGGACACTGCAGGCACCCGAGCGCCTCTGCGGCCACCGTCTCGTTCCACGAAAGGCCGCCGCCGCTCCGGGCCAGCACCTCCACTGCGCCTACGGCTGTGGCCAGGTTCTCCACCTGGTGGTTGCCCAGGAGGGGGAGCTGTAGGTTATTATATGTCCTCTGCCACGTCTTTATCCCACACGTGACGCCGTCTGGCCCAAGACCCTTCCGGTCAAAAATCTCTATCTCCCTGCCTACGAGATAGAGCCGGGCATCGCTCTCGGTGCATTTGTTCTCAATAGGCCCAAGGACCTCCGGGGGCTGGGGTGAGGAGACGACCGGCACACCTTCTTTGATTATGCCCGCCTTTTCCCTGGCTATCTGACCGAGGGTCTTGCCGAGCATGTCCGTGTGGTCAAGACCTATCCCCGTGATAACGGATACGTTGGGTCTTATCACGTTGGTGGCGTCGAGCCGGCCCCCCATGCCCACCTCAAGCACCGCCCAGTCCACCCCCACATCCCTGAAATACATAAGTGCCAGTGCAGTGATAGTTTCGAAGAACGTCGGGGCGAGAAGCGGGTCTCTCTGTCGTTCTTTTTCTATGTACGGTCTCAGTCTTCCCAGCAGCCTGCGGACGTCATCCCTTCCTATCAGTTTGTCGTTAACCCTTATCCTCTCTTCAAGGTGTATCAGGTGTGGTGAGGTGAAAAGCCCTACCTTGAGGCCGGCCTCGTTCAGGAAGCGAGCGATCATGGTCGCAGTGGAGCCCTTACCCTTTGTGCCGGCCACGTGAACCGCCGCAAGCCCTTTGTGCGGACTCCCGACCTGAGACAAAAGCTCCTCCACACGCTCCAGATTGAAGTCCGGAGCGTCATACTTATAGTCCATCCGCTTCTCGTAATCTATCGCCTCAAGGAGGAACCCGAGCGCCTCTTCGTAAGAACCGAACGGCATCTAAACGCCACCTTGACATAAAGGTCTCAAAGTTATATGCTTCAGAACCCCACACCCATTAGCAAAGAGCAGGTAAGGGATGATATGAAGACGGTAAAGGTGAATCTAGGCCCAACTAGCTACAAGGTCCATATATCCGCCGGGATATTAGGGAAACTTGGCAGGCTTGTCAACGGTCCCGACATAACCAAGGTTGTAATAGTGACCGATAAGAACGTGGAGCGGCTTTATGGAGACATTGTAACAAAGGGCCTTCAGCCTTACAAGCCGGATGTCGAGGTGATATCTATTGACCCCGGGGAGGAACAGAAGTCGTTATCCATGGCGGACGACCTGTACAACAGGTTCTTTGAGCTTGAGATTGACAGGAAGGGGTTGATAATTGCGCTGGGCGGTGGAGTGGTGGGAGACCTGACGGGCTACGTGGCTGCCACGTATATGAGGGGGATATCGTATGTGCAGGTGCCGACCACACTTCTGGCCCAGATAGACAGCAGCATAGGCGGTAAGGTGGCGGTAAACCATCCCAGGGGAAAGAACATGATTGGCTGTTTCTATCAGCCAAAGGCCGTTTACATAGACCCCCTTACCCTGAAGACCCTTCCCAGAGAGGAGATAACCCAGGGCCTCGTGGAGGTCATCAAATATGGCGTAATCAGGGACGCCTCCTTCTTCAACTACCTTGACAAGCACCTTCCCGACATACTCCGGCTCGACCCAAAGGTACTAGAGACGGTGATTGAGAACTGCTGTCGCATTAAGGCATGGGTAGTGGAAAGGGACGAGAGGGAGGAGACCGGGCTCCGGTCTATCCTCAATTACGGGCACACGCTGGGCCACGCGATAGAGGCCGTGGGCGAGTACAGGGGCCCTCGCCACGGCGAGGGTGTGGCGATAGGGATGATTCTGGCTACCGGCATAGCGCTGCGTCTCGGTATTACCGATGAAAAGGTCCTGGAGCGGCAGAGACAGCTCCTGCAGAGGGCCGGCGCACCGACTTATTACAGACAGGATACAGAGCCGCTGTTTGATTTCCTTTATCGCGACAAGAAGGCTGTCGGGGGTAAGCTCAAGTTCGTGTTGCCCGCAAAAATCGGCAAGGTAACCCTGCAAGAGGTCGATATAGGGATCGTGAAGGAGGTCTTGGCTGGTGGACGAGGAAACGAAGGCACTCCTGCATCTTAGCCTCACAAAGGGTATAGGCACCGCGACCTACCGCTTGCTGGTTGATCGATTTGGTTCTGCCTCCGCCATACTCAACGCAGACAAAAAAGACCTGGAAGATATTCCCAAGATAGGCAGCAGACTGGCAGGGAAGTTCGTACACTCCAGAGAGGACGTAGATGTAGACAAGGAGTTGTCCCTCGCGCAGGAACACGGTGTCAACATCGTCCCTTACACCCACGAACACTATCCACAAAACCTGAAGGCCATCTACGACCCTCCTCTTGTCTTATACATAAAAGGCACCACAAGTCCCGGTGACGTGTTGTCTATGGCCATTGTGGGCGCACGGAGGTGCACCCACTACGGACAGTCTCAATCGAGGAGACTTTCAAGGCTCCTCGGTCAATCGGGTTTTACCATCGTGAGCGGCCTTGCCAGGGGGATAGACACCGCCGCTCATAAGGGTGCGCTCGAGGCGGGCGCAAGGACCATTGCCGTTATGGGCTGCGGGTTGGGAAGGGTTTATCCAAGGGAGAACAGGGAGCTCTCGGAGCGTGTCAGCTGTCAGGGTGCCTTGGTCTCGGAACTGCCCATGCTCACCCCTCCAAGCGAGAAGAACTTTCCGCCGAGGAACCGCCTGATAAGCGGTCTCTCGCTGGGCGTGGTGGTGGTTGAGGCGGCCCCGAGGAGCGGCGCACTCATAACCGCCCATTGGGCGCTTGAGCAGGGCAAGGAGGTATTCGCCGTACCGGGTCAGGTCGATAACCCGTACAGCCGTGGCACCCACAGGCTCTTGAAAGAGGGTGCAAAACTCGTTGAAGACGTTGGCGACATAATTGAAGAGCTCGGCCCGTTGGCAGAGACGTTGAGCGTGAACGACAAAGAGGAGGTTAAAGACCCCAGAAGCCTGATGCTGAACTCACAGGAAAAGAAGGTTTTCTCCCTGCTCGGCAGCCAGCCCAAGACCATCGACGAAATAACCGAAGAAGCGGGCCTTCCGGCCTCAAACGTTGCCAGCACACTCATGATCCTCGAGATACGCAGGCTCGCAAAACAGCTCTCCGGCAAGAGGTTCGTTAAGGCGTGAGATGCCTAGGATGTCTTCTTTTTTTTAATTTTTTAGGCCCTTGACATCAAAGTTGCTGCGGTCTACAATCCGGCCTTTCTTGGTCTGAATTCAAATATGACAGACATCTCAGATTTAGTCGACAGATTTGGCCAACTGCGCTCGGAGGGCCTGGGCATAGACCTCGACAGCGGTGAAGAAGGGGAGGTCTTCAAGTGGTTCCTGGCCAGCGTCCTTTACGGCAGGCGTATTGAAGAGGACGTCATCGTCAACACCTACAGGGGTTTTGAGCGGGAAGGGGTCCTCACGCCGAGGTCCGTCCTGGACATAGGCTGGCGGAAACTTGTCATACTCCTCGATACCGGTGGCTACGTGAGGTACGATTTAAACGCCGCCGACAGCCTCATCAAGACATCCGAAAAGCTTCTCTCGGAGTACGGCTCTCTGACGGCTCTTCATGAAAAGGCCCTGGACTCAAGGGATCTGGAGAGGCGGCTCCTGGAGTTCCGCGGCGTTGAACCCGCAACGGCAGACTCGTTCCTCAGGGAGTTGCGACACGTATGGAGCAAGGCAGACCCGGAGGTCAGCCCTTATGCGGAACTGGCGGCGGAAAAACTCAAAATAAACCTGAAAAACCTGGACAGACACACTAAAGACTTCATCCACCTTGAATATGCACTGCTGCGTATAGGGAAGAATTATATAAGAAAGAATAAGCCTATCCCTGTCAGGAGTTAGTCGTCGCTTATCATTGGGCTACCCCCGCCTTTTTGGCCTCATCGAGCTTTTTCTCCAGTAGCTCCATGCTCCTCTGGAAGGTAATCAGCCCCTTGCCCAGTCTCTGGAGTTTTGCGTCCAGGGTCTTCATCTTTTTTGTTACCTGTGTGGTCTCCTGTTGCATCGCCAGCTCAACGTCTTTGAGGCCCTGTTTATAGCTTTTATTTACCTCCTCGAGGCTTTCAGTGAACCGCACGAGCTTTTCGGTAAACTGGTTGAGCCTGACGTCCAGGCCGTTTATACTCCCCACCAGTTTCTTTACCTGCATATTGTTGTTGTCAAGGGCCTGTTCCAGGGGCTGCAACCTTTCTCTGGTGTCCATCTTCGCAATGGTTGCCTGCTGTTCCACATATTCTTTAACCCACTGCTTGGTAGTGCCGCAGCCCGTTAACAGGAAAAGGCACAAAAACACCGTTACAAAAGACCTCTTTTCCATTTCTTAGTCTCCATTGGTTTGAAAGCCAATACTAAAAAGAAATAGTCCGCCACCAAGTTACCTTCATTTCTCAGGCAAACCCTCGATCAACTCCTGCAGTTTTTGCTCCAAGGCCTCGACGTCCCACTGAGACTGTTCGGCTATCTGCGCAAAAATCGCCTTTTGAGTATCCCTTAGAGCGGTTATCTTATTTTCCTGTGCCATCATCTTTTCATTCAGCGTATCCGTCTCGTTCATCATGTCGATTTTCAGGCCACCAAGCTCCTTGTGGTATCGCTGATACTGGTTGTCTACGTGTTCGATGCGCCGGGACACCTCGTCAGTTTTTGCTTGAAGCTTCACCAGCTTCTCGGCCAGGGTTATAAGGCTTTCTTCCGGAGGTTGTGATCCTTGGACCTCAAGACCCGGTGAACGAACTTCTTGTTGTGCCGCTTCTGCCATCGGTTCCCCCGCGGCCTCTGGCTCCGTCACGGTAGTTGCCATCTGCGTCCCAAGTGTTTCTAACGTACGTTCCAGCGCAGAAAGCTTTGCTTCCATCGTGTCGACGGTTTCTTGCTGCCGCTTTAGCTGCTCTGTGTTCTCTTCCGTCTCTTTATGCAACGACCCCAGCTCTACCTCGGCCTCTCTGAGGTTATCCGCAAGCGTCTTGTACTGCTCTTGCTTTACATATTCTTTAACCTGCTGCTCGTTGACGCAACCCGCGGTTGACATCGTAATGCATGGGTAGAGAATGCACATCAAAATGGGGCCTATTCGAGCCTTTACCTCAAGCATTATATAGTCCCTTGATCACTGTCCCGGTAAGAAACACCACCAGGAAAAAAACAGAAACGGACATCACTATCGCCTTCCACATCTCAACCCTTTGTAGAAGGTATATGAAAGCGCCTATATAGCAGAGCCAGGCGGGCGAAAAGAGGATGAGGCCCTTGGCGTAAGAAACTGTGGCGTCCGGACCGGCGTCCCTGTAAATAAACACTGCCGTAATAATACTCAGTACGGGTGTCATGGCGATAACAGAGGACAACAGGCTCTTTCTTTCGGCCCCAAAATAAGTTACTGCGCTGACGACCATACCTCCGAAAATGAAGTAAAACAAATATTTCAGGACCATGTCTTATCACTACTATTTATTATGTATGAGGCACAATGCCTTCTACCAGTATGTCCCCCGCAAACATCGTGGTACGGACGTCTTCCAGCTGCATGGCATCTTCGACCTTGTCTACCCCGATTCCAAGTAAAGGCGTACGCGCCTGCCCGCCTCCAATTATCTTTGGAGAAATGAACACCATCACCCTGTCCACCAACTCCTCTTCGAATAAAGAGGCCATTAGAATACCGCCGCTTTCGACAAGTACGTTGGTTATCTTCTCCTTGCCTAACAGCTTCATCAGTTCCCCGAGGTCTATCTTGCTTCCCTTGCCTTCAACCATTATCAACCTGCATCCTGCCTTGCTCAGCCCGTTCAGGCGTTCCTCGGGCGCCTGGTGGGTCGTTGCCACCAGCACCTCGGCCTCGGATATGGTGCGTATCAACTGAGAGTCCAGGGGCAGACGGGCCTGTCCGTCCAACACCAGCCTCTTGGGGTTTTTTTCTCCCTTGGCATGACGAGAGGTAAGTAGCGGGTCGTCCCTGAGTATAGTACCTATCCCTACCATTATGATGTCCATCTGGGAGCGGGTTTTATGGACGTATTCTCTCGATTCCTTGGAAGATATCCAGTGGGAATCTCCGGTGTGGGTGGCCGTCTTACCGTCCAGGCTCATAGCCCATTTAGCGGTGACGTATGGCATTCCCAATGTCATCAGCTTAAAAAAGGGCGCGTTCAGCTTACCGGCCTCTTCTGCTACAACCCCGGTTACCACCTCAATGCCTGAATGTGTCAGCTTGTCTGCGCCTTTGTCGGTCGTCTCGGGGTTTGGGTCCATTGTGGCCAGCACCACCCTCTTTACGCCGGCCTCTATAATCCTTTCCACACAGGGAGACGTCTTCCCCTGGTGAGCGCAGGGTTCCAGGGTGACGTAGAGTGTGGCGCCCTTGGAGGCCGGACCGGCCTCTTCCAACGCACTCACTTCTGCATGCGGCCCGCCAAAGTGCTCGTGATAGCCCTGGCCGACAATCTTGCCGTCCTTTACCATCACCGCGCCGACCATGGGGTTGGGCTCTACCATGCCCTTGCCTTTTCCGGCAAGCTCCAGGGCCACCCCCATAAAGCGCTTATCGTCTGTCATAGTGCGTTTCATCGTACCGGACCCTCCGAAGCATTATACCGATGCAGGGCGCATTTGTCCTTTATTAATTTGCAATGACGGGACGCGCTGTGGTAGAATCCCGGTCTTGGTTATGGCGCTACCGTTTTGCCTGAGAGGGACTTCTGATGCACAGCTCTGCAATAGTCGGTTTGCTCAGTCTTTACGAACTGGTGATACTCCTGCGGATTGTCCTTACATGGGTTCCCCATGACAGAGAACATCCGGCGTCTAAACTCCTTGTTAAGGTGACCGAGCCTGTCCTTGAACCCGTTAGAAAAGTTATCCCGTCCATAGGGAG
>JAZGAY010000043.1:0-7840 GCA_036475985.1 Candidatus Brocadiales bacterium | reverse complement strand
GTCGAGCGCCTTTATAGAACGGTGCAACTCTTCCTTTGCCGCCTCGACGTTACTTGTCTCGACAGCCTTGACAAACTTCTTTAACTGCGTCCTGAGTCCGGATATTGCCTTGCGGTTTTCGGCACGGCGTTTTACGTTCTGCCTCAGGCTCTTGGATGCCGTCGGTCTGGTCGGCATAATTCCCTCCTAACAATTGCAAAGCAGATACTTTATGAAACCGGGGGTCGTGTGTCAACAGAAATACGTAATTACTGATTAACGCGACATGCGGGCCCGCCGGAACAGCGCCCCCTTGCATAACCGTTACACGACTGCTATACTTGCTGTTAATGGCGGCAAACACCAGCGTTGCCCCTGTTTGCTATTACACAGGAAATTATCCATGAGACAGGATATGCAGGTACTACTTTACCCCGACCCGCAGCTCAGGCACAGAGCCGAGCCCATAAATGAGATAACGCAGAGGGTCTGTGAAAGGGCGGAAAAGATGCTCGAGCTCATGTACAAATATGAGGGGCTAGGGCTTGCCGCACCGCAGATAGGCTGGCCCGTCAGCCTCGTGGTAATGGACCCCACGGGCGAAAGGAGCGGCCGGAGGGTCTTTATAAACCCCGTCATCACCCACGAGGAGGGGGAGATAATAGTGGATGAGGGCTGTCTCAGCCTGCCCGGCGTCTTCGGAAAGGTAGTCAGGTCAGAAATGGTAAAGGTGGTTGCGTTCAACCTTGAGGGCGAAAGGATCGAGGTGGAGGCAGAGGGCCTTGAGGCAAGGGTGTGGCAGCACGAGGCGGACCACCTTGAAGGCAGGTTGATTATAGACAAAATGACTCCTGCCAGCAGAATGTCCAGCTCCCGAAGGCTCAAGGAACTCGAAGTGCTTTTCAAAGAAGGGGCCGTCGAGACACAAACCCTGTAGACCAGCCTCTCAATCTCGCTCAGCCACAAGTCCTTTGGAGAATTCTTGACCTTGACAATGAACATCATCTTCATGGGAACTCCCGACTTTGCATTACCCTCCCTCAAACGTCTCGCGGAAACTTCCCGGCACAATATTGTCGCGGTACTCACCCAGCCCGACAGGCCCAGGGGCCGCCACCTCCATCACACATGCCCCCCGCCTGTAAAGGAACTGGCCGAAACGCTCGGCCTCAGAGTAGTTCAACGCGATGACGTCAACGGGCCGGAGACCGTCAAAGAACTCAAGGACCTGGCTCCCGAGCTTATGGTGGTGGTCGCATTCGGCCAGATACTGTCGCGCGAATTCCTTGAAATTCCAAGAATCGCCTGCATCAACCTCCACGCCTCTCTTTTGCCCAAGTACCGTGGTGCGGCGCCTATTATACAGGCCATCCTTGACGGTCAAACCGTCACAGGCGTCACGGCACAAAGGGTGGTCTACGAACTGGACGCGGGCGACATTATCGACAACAGGGGGGTAGAGATACGGCCTGACGAGACGGCGGGGGAACTGGAGGCGAGACTCTCTGAGGTGGCCGGCGAACTGCTCATAAATGTCCTCGATGCCTACGAACGCTCCACGGTAACCTACACGCCGCAGCGGAAGGACCTGGTAAGCTATGTACACCGCGTGAAGAGGGAAGATGCGCTTATCGACTGGGACCAATCCCCTGAAAAGGTGCATAATTTTATCCGCGGGATGAACCCCTGGCCGGGCGCCTTCACCTTCCTCCCTCCCCAGGGAGACAAACCCGGGAAGAGGCTTATAGTGCTGCGGTCACGCCTTGAGAGAAAAAGCGAGCCGGAAGAACCCGTCAAGCCCGGTACCGTTCTTAGCACCTCGGAGCACGGTATACAGGTGGCCGCAGGGGCCGGCTCACTATGGATAACCCAGCTCCAGCCGGAGGGGGGCAGGAAGATGATGGCACAAGAATACCTTCGTGGACACCATCTAAGCGGTGGAGAACGTCTTGTCTCTTAATAAACATCCTTGACTTTCACTACACCAAATATAAAATGGACTTAGACTTCTTAATAAGGGGAAGTATACATGACCATTGGCGAAACTTTAGACGCAAAATTTGTCTCCCTGAGCAACATGTTTCAGAAGTTGAAGGGGTCTAAGTGTAAGCCCTCCAACCTGTTAATCATGTTTCCGCACTGCATCCAGTGGTCAAAGTGCCCGCAGAAGATAACCCTCGACCTGAATGAGTGCAAGGCCTGCGGCAAGTGTAAGGTAATGGAATTGATAGCGTTGTCCGAGAAATACGGCATCCAGCTTGCCGTTGCCACTGGTGGCAGGGCGGCACTGCAGAAGGTCAAGTCCAACGACATCCGTGCCGTGATAGCTATAGCATGCGAGAAAGAACTCCGCATCGGGCTGATGGCCGCCTTCCCGAAGGCCATAATATCGGTGCCCAACCTGCGACCCAACGGCTATTGCAAGGACACAGACGTAACCATGGAAGACGTAGAACAACGCGTTCGAGACTTCCTGCAGGAAGCATCACTGGAACCGGCTAAACCGTAGCTGATACAGCCACACCTCCCGGCAGCGACTCGTATTTTTTCACTTAATCAGATAATGAGGTAGACAAATGTACAAGATTATAATCCCGGCACTGGTGACGCTTTGCCTTACCCTTTCGGCCACGGTTATGGCACAGGAGGAGCAGTCCCCACCCCCCCCGGACACAAAAAAGACTGCCGTCAAAAAACGGCACAAGCAGGAGATGGGCGAACTGCACACCAAACATCAGGCGGAGCTAGAAGAACTCAGGACCAAACACCGTGAAGAACGAGAGGCTACCCGGGGTGAGCACCGCGCCAAGCGAAAGACCGAACGGGAGCGCGTGCGCAAAGAGCTGGAAAAAAACATAGCGGACCTGCGCGAGGTGTTAAAAGAAGAGGCAAAATCCCTCAGCCAAGAACTCCGCGAAAAGCTAAATACGCTCATCGAAATGCTGACCAAACAGCTAGACCGCCTGAAGGACTGACGTATTGTGTCTTCCTACACCAAGACCCCCAAGGGTGCAAAGATGAGCAGGTTCATCCACATTCTCCCAACGGTACCGTTTCTTTTGTTTTTCGTTCTCCTTTCGGTACAGGGGGTATCCAGCGCCGAGACGTCCGCACCACATAGCTCCGGGCAGGCGCAGCTTAAGGCCCAGTTCTCACAGGAGATGAGACAACTCCAGGAAAGACACAAGGCCGAAGCCGAACAACTCCACGCCAAACACCGTGCGGAAAGACAGGTACTTCTGGAAAAGTATAAGGCCCAGGGCATATCTACGGATGCAGGCCCCGGGGCAAAACGGGGAGACAGGTCCGGACACAAACCCCCGTGGGCAGAAAATGGACAAAGACCCGAACATCCACGGGATGCCAGACCCCATAAACCTCCACACGTCGGCGAGGGCAAGTCCAAAGGGCATGGTGGCGGGCCACCGCCAAAAGACTGGAAGGGCGAATAATTTCTTAGAATACCGAGACTATGAGAGTGTGGGTTCTTGCCATATACACGGCCCTGTCCCTTTCCGCCGCTACAGCAGCAGCGGCCCTGAAGCCGCACCCTGCCCTTGGGGCCACAGAGCAGGAAACCAAACAGCCGGAGCCAAAGGCTGAACCTGCCGCAGAAAAGGAGCCGTCCGGAACAACCCCTCAGGATCGAGAAGCAGTGTCGGCAGAAGACGTAGAACCGGAGGCACGCGATGGCGTATCCCTTCTACCCGGCATAGCGTATGGACCGGAGGATAAAGATACAAAAGACCGTAAAAGGGTTGAACCGACGGCCGTTCGCCTGCAGAGACCGTCCGACATAGACGACAGACAAAAATCTGTCAGAGAAAACAGACCCGCATGGGACAACGTACCGGCCTACATCAGGTCGGCCAGACCTTCCAGCGACGAAACACTGCCGAACGTACGGGCCGAAAGACCCAGCATATACGGTAATCCACCGTTTGCAGAACCATACACACCTCCGGGAGCGAGCCCTTCTCCAGAGACCGAAATTGAAGAATCCGCACCTGCCGAAACAAGCGGACGTACAAAATCGAAATTACCGCGCAAGAAGAAAATTACCAAACCAACACCTCCACTCTCAGGTGTGCGTACAAGGCTAAAACGCCCACGTGACTCCGAGGCCGTTAAAGAAGAGCAAGCCAAATCAAGCAAACGTCCAAAGCCGGAACGCAAAGGAGAGGCTGGACGCGGTGAGCCATCAAGCGCCGAACAAGAAAAAATGCCCTACAGTGCAAGCGAAACGCCACATACCTCACCAGGCGAGCAACCGGAGGAAAAAAACCGCAAAGATAAAGAAACCAGACCGGCCAGTCCACCACGCACCGCACCAGGCGAACGTGCCGGACCGGAGGACAATCAGGAGGCTGAACCCGGCATGACATCGGATTCAGGGATACGTACGTAATCAAGGTCGGAGGTGGTTATGCAAAGGTCATCGAAAGAGAAGTGTTCTTGGGCTGATTCTAACCCACTGTACACCGTTTACCACGATGAAGAGTGGGGGGTGCCGTTGCACGATGACAGTAAATTATTTGCGTTTTTAGTTCTCAACGGCGCTCAGGCAGGGTTAAGCTGGATTACCATCTTGAAGAAACGCAGTCATTACGTGAAAGCTTTCGATAATTTCGACCCTGTGAAAGTAGCACAATATGGCCCAGAGAAAATCAAACAACTTTTGTCAAATAATTGTATTATACGGAACCGTTTAAAAATCGAATCAGCCATATCAAACGCAAGGGCTTTTCTTACGGTTCAAAAAGAGTTTGGAACCTTTGATAAATATATCTGGCAATTTGTCTCATATAAACCAAAAAAGAACCGCTGGGAAGCCTTTGAGGAAGCGCCTGCCTTGACACCTGAGTCTGAAGCTATGAGTAAGGACCTCAAGAAGCGCGGTTTCCGCTTTGTTGGACCAACTATCTGCTACGCTTTTATGCAGGCAACGGGCATGGTGAATGACCACGCGGTTCGTTGCTTTCGATACAAGGAGATAGCCAAGAAAGGCTGATTTTATACTTCCCTTGAGAACAATCTTTGCCGTCCCAAAAGAGAAATCCTTATTCTCTTTTGGGGCCCCTTGATTTTTTATCTTCAGAGGTGCGGGAAGAATACGAATGTCAGAAAAATCAAAGACTTATGAAAAGTCGCCCCGAAAAGTCTATATCAGGACTTTCGGGTGTCAGATGAACAAGGCCGATTCGGAGCTCTCGCTGGGGCTGCTCCTGGAAAGGGGCTACCGCATCGCACCGGACGAGGCCTCTGCCGACATTATACTGTTTAACACCTGCTCGGTCAGGCAGCGCGCCGAAGACAAGGTAAATTCCCGGCTCGCACAACTGAGAGAGCGTAAGACTGAGGACCCGGGGCTCATCATCGGCGTCCTCGGCTGCATGGCGCAGAAGGAGGCGCAGGATTTTTTCCAAAAATTCCCGCACGTCGATATGGTCTGCGGCACAAGGATGTTCGATAAGCTACCCGACTTACTCGACAAGCTCAAGGCAAACGGCAACCACCTGCTGGCCATCGGCGAAGGAGGCAACGTTACGTATTACCCCAAACGCCGCCCGCAGGGACAGCACCCCCACCAGGCGTTTGTCACCGTCATCAGGGGCTGCGACAACGAATGTTCTTATTGCATTGTGCCGTCCGTAAGGGGACACGAGATCAGTAGGACCGTAGCTGAAGTTGTCGAGGAGGTTGGGACGCTGGCACGGGAGGGCGTTAAAGAGGTAACGCTCCTGGGGCAGAACATAAACACCTACGGCAACGACCTGCCGGGCGACGTCGGCCTCGGCACGCTCCTAAGTGCGGTTCATGACGTTAAAGGCATCGCGCGCATTCGCTTCGTCACCTCGCACCCCAAGGACATGACCGCAGAGACGCTTGAGGCCATGGCCTCACTGCCAAGGCTCTGCAGGCACCTGCATATACCTGTGCAGTCAGGCTCCGACAGGGTTCTGCAACACATGCAGCGCGGTCACACGACCGAGTATTACGTTAAACTAACAGAAGACGCGAGACGGCTCATGCCCGATATCACCCTTGCCAGCGATTTTATCGTGGGCTTTCCCGGTGAAACATCCAGCGACTTCGAGGACACGGTCAGACTGATGAAGACCGTCCGCTTCCAGAACTCTTTTATCTTCAAATATTCGCCCAGACCAGGCACGCCCGCAGCATCACTTCCCGATAACGTGCCGCTTGAGGTGAAAAAGGAGAGGAACCAGACGCTGCTCAGGCTGCAATCTGAGATAAGCCTTGAGGAAAACCGCAAGATGGTGGGAAGGGTGGTTGATGTACTGGTGGAAGGACCCAGTAAGCGCGATAAACGGAGACTGGTGGGCCGCACGCCACAGAACCACATCGTGGTCTTTGAGGGCCCGTCAGACCTGCATGGCGAAATAGTGGGGGTAGAGGTCTGCGACGCCACTGCGCTAACACTCTTTGGCAGACTTGGAGACGCTTCTCTCCAAGAGAAATTAGCCGCCCGCTAAAGGAGTCCGCCTCCCTTTGCGTTCGACTTCTCGTAGGCCTGGACGTCTTCCACTACGGCGTTCTTCACCACGGCCCTCTTCTTCTCGGGAAACCTCCAGCAGGCGCTGTCGCCGATGTCATTGTTCCAGAACAGTCTCACCTCGCCGCCGACCTCGGCGAGTATCAGGTCGCTGCCAATCTCCTCCCTGTCCTCCGCAAGGCCCAGAAGGGCGTCGAAATCGGCCTCTGTCAGGTCGTTTATCCTGGCGCGGGCCATGGGCCCCGACTTTGTCATCGTAATAAAGCCCAGGGTGTCGCTTGTGGAATCAAAGTTGCTCGGGTTGTTCGCACCCATCATATCGCCGTTCATATCAGAATTTTCTCCCGAAAAATAAATATGATCAAGCTAAACTAAAAAGGCACCCTAAATCCCAACGCCTTGAGTGCGCACCAGCCCCTGGTGCCCTCGAACAGGACAAAGGAGCCGCCGATGACAAGGCCCATCTGGACCCACACCGGGTATTCGTAACCCCTCGATTTGTAGGCCACTACCAGCAGCAAGAACCCCAGCGCCAGCCGGATTATGCGGCCTCGAACGTCAACGTTGCACTCAAACATTCTCGTCCCGTTCTTTTATCCAAATGTCAAGTGATGCAGGTCTGCCCTCCAAACTGACTGGCGGACTTTCAGCCTCTAGAAGGGTATTATAGACTAATTCTATTGCACAGTATCACAAAATCAAACCAAATTTTCACGCAGGGCGCGGCAATAAAATCACACAAAAATCAAATTACATATTTGCCAATCAGTAAAAACATACTATATTACATAAAAATACAATCGTAGACCGATATCTCAGAAAGGAGATGGTTGTGCCGAAAGATACGCTTAAGGAGATAAAGAACACCGCCACAGAGGTGCAGGCAAAAATTCTCAAGAAACAAAAGCCGTCGCTCAGTTTCCCGCTAAGGACGTTGAGCAACGTAAAGTACCGGCCGAAGGCCGGGTTCTTTGAACTAAAGGGCGCAAAGAAGGTCCGCACGCTTACCGTCAACACCGTAAAGACGTTTGCGCAGACATTGAGGATGATGTCGCTCTCAAAGGAACTCATTGAACAGGACGACATAGCCACCAAGCGGGAGGCCTATTACGTCTCAAAGAACTGGCAAAAGGCCTGCTTCGACGAGCAACCGGAGTCCGACGCCGTCATGGACGACATCGAGGCCCTGTTTGAGGTGAACCGCGAACAACTGGGCTTCATTCCGGAGGAGAAGGGCGGCGATGTCGCCGGCAAACTTGTCGTCATAGACAAGGACGAGAGGGGCAGGCCGCTCAGGATAGACTGTACCAGGTTCGGCTCCGGCGCCTACTCCGTACCCATTTC
>JAZGAY010000042.1:0-10017 GCA_036475985.1 Candidatus Brocadiales bacterium | reverse complement strand
AAAGAAGGCCCGTGGTCCAGAGCGTGTGCCTGATAGTGGCCTTCTGCGCGGTAATATTTACATATCTGGGCCTGTCGTATCTGCCTTCCGCCTCAGACAGCGCTCACGTTTATCAAAGCCAGTAGAGACTCTCTTGGCGCATCTTGGATGTCAAAAGAAAAGCAAAGTGTCAGGGTCCACGTCTTTGTTGAAGGTTTTGTTCAGGGCGTATTCTTCAGGGCCACGACCCATGAGATGGCCTCGGCGTTGGGGCTTGCGGGCTGGGTGAGAAATTGCCGGGACGGCCGTGTAGAGACCGTCCTCGAAGGCCGTCGCAGCGACGTCGAAGAGATGCTAAAGTGGTGCCACAAGGGACCTCCCGGAGCCGTCGTCAGAAACGTTGACATCGACTGGGAAGAACCTCGCGGCGAACCAGGTGCGTTCTCAATAAAATATTACTAAACCAACTGTCCTGCCTGGAACAGCTCACCCGCGTTATATCAGCGCTGCTTATCTGCAAGGATTAACCTAATATCATAAGTGTCATTCTGCGCGAAGCGAAATTTTGTAGGGACAGCCCTTGCGGCTGTTCGCGGACAGGCCCGCCCAAAAAATAGCGGGTCCGCCTCTGGCGTGAGACGGGCCCTGTCCCTACATTGCTATGCTCCCTCAGAACGACAGTTGTGCACAGGCCTTGATATTTTGAAATTTTACGTTAGATTTGTGGTATGGCCAATGACTTTGACATAATCGTGGTCGGGGGTGGGCACGCGGGATGCGAGGCGGCGCTGGGGGCGGCGCGTATGGGTCTCCGCACCGCCCTCATTACCATCGGCCCCGACACCATCGCCCAGATGCCCTGTAACCCGGCCATCGGGGGTCTTGCCAAGGGACAACTGGTGCGCGAGATAGACGCGCTGGGCGGGGAGATGGCAAAGGTCATCGACTCTACGGGCATCCAGTTCCGCATGCTAAACACCAGGAAGGGCCCCGCCGTCCGCTCTCCACGCGCTCAGGCCGATAAACATCTCTACAAAAAGGAGATGAGGCGCAGGCTGGAGGCACAGGAGAATCTGTCCATCCGCTGCGATACGGTGGAGTCACTCCTTGTAGACGGTAACCGGGTAAGGGGAGTCAGAACGGTGTCCGGCATTGAATACACTGCGAAGGCCGTTATCCTCACCACCGGCACGTTTCTAAAGGGGCTTATACATACGGGCAAGACCATGGAGGCCGGCGGGAGGGCCGGGGAGCCCTCTGCCGAGGGCCTATCGGACTCGCTCAGGGCCGCCGGGCTTAGACTGGGACGGTTAAAGACGGGCACCCCGCCCAGGCTGGACGCCGGAACCATACCCCTTGAGGAATTGGAGCCACAGTACGGAGATAAAGTACCTCGGCCCTTCTCCTTTTCCACCACTACGATAGAGCGTCCCCAGGTCCCCTGCCACATCACCCACACAAACCCGACGACACACCGGATTATAAGGGAGAACCTGGACCGTTCTCCCATGTACACCGGTCAGATAAAGGCCACGGGGCCCCGCTACTGCCCGTCTATCGAGGACAAGGTGGTGCGCTTCGCAGATAAGGAGGCGCATCAAATATTTCTTGAGCCCGAGGGGCTCGAAACAAGCGAGATATACTGTAACGGTATATCCACCAGTCTGCCCTGCGACGTGCAGGACAGGCTTGTGCACTCCATAAGGGGGCTGGAGAAGGCAGCGATTGTCCGCTACGGATATGCCGTGGAGTACGATTTTGTGCCTCCCACTCAGATAAAGGCAAATCTGGAGACAAAGGCGGTGGAGGGACTGTTCCTTGCGGGTCAGATAAACGGCACCTCCGGCTATGAGGAGGCTGCGGCGCAGGGAATCATGGCTGGGATAAACGCCGCGCTGAAGCTCCGGGGAAAACCGCCCTTTGTACTAGACCGTTCAGAGGCCTATATCGGTGTGCTCATCGACGACCTTGTGACAAAGGGCACACTTGAGCCCTACCGGATGTTTACGTCAAGGGCGGAGTACAGGCTGATACTCAGACAGGACAATGCCGATAGAAGGCTTATGAAATACGGCCACCGGTTCGGACTCATACGCCAACCCCAATGGGCCAGGCTTGAGGAAAAGGAGTCTCTCATCAACTGGACAAGGACGTATCTCAGGGAAAACGCGTATAAGGGAGAAACCCTGGAAAAGGCCTTGAGGAGACCACAGACAGACTTCGACCTCTTAGTGGAACTCGACCTCAGCGGCGGACTGAAGGGGAAAAAGCTCCCGCACGACGTCAAGGAACAGGTTGAGATAGAGGTAAAATATGATGGTTACATCCAGAGGCAGCTGGCGCAGGTTGAGAGGTTCAAGAAGATGGAATCATTTAATCTTCCGTCGTCGCTGAATTATAGTGAGATTCCAGAGCTGGCAAATGAGGCTCGCCAGAAACTCAGCCATATTAGACCCGCCTCTCTCGGGCAGGCCTCCCGCATCTCAGGCATATCCCCCGCCGACATCTCTATCCTCATGGTCTATCTGAGGAGCAAGGCCGGTAGTAGGGGTGAATCTGCATCTGCCTGAGACCGCACGGCAGATTACGCCCTACACCTTCAGGCTCATCAAGAACTCCGCATTTGACTTCGTCTTTGAGAGTCTCTCCCTCAACATCTCTATGGCCTGCACAGAGTTGGTCTCGTTCAGGAACTTCCTTAGCAGCCAGACCCTCTTAAGTTCATCCGGATCGAGAAGCAGTTCCTCCTTACGCGTGCCGGAACGGGTGATGTCTATGGAAGGGAAGAGCCTGCGGTCTGCCAGTTTTCTATCCAGATGCAGTTCCATGTTGCCGGTGCCCTTAAATTCTTCATATATGACGTCATCCATACGGCTTCCGGTGTCTATCAACGCCGTGGCAACTATGGTAAGGCTTCCGCCCTCCTCAATGTTCCTGGCGGCGCCGAAGAACCTCTTCGGCCTCTGGAGGGCATTCGCATCTATACCACCGGAGAGAATCTTGCCGCTGTGCGGTATCTCCGTGTTATAGGCCCTTCCGAGTCGTGTAATAGAGTCAAGCAGTATCAGAACGTCCTTGCCACACTCCACCATCCTCTTCGCCTTCTCTATTACTATCTCCGCAACCTGAACGTGGCGGCTGGCCGGCTCATCAAACGTTGAGCTTATCACCTCTGCCTTCGTCGCCCGTTTCATCTCGGTAACCTCTTCCGGTCTCTCGTCTATCAGAAGGATGATAAGCGTCACCTCAGGGTGGTTCTCGCTTACCGCATTGGCTATCTTCTGGAGCAGCACCGTCTTACCCGCACGCGGGGGTGATACGATAAGCCCCCTCTGTCCCTTACCGATGGGGGTAACCAGGTCCATCACCCTTGTGTTGAGGTCTTTGACGTCGGTCTCAAGGATCATCCGCTCGTCAGGATGCAGCGGCGTCAGGTCATCAAAGAGCACCCTTTCACTCATCAGTTCAGGGTCTTCAAAGTTTATGGCCTCCACCTTGAGGAGCGCAAAATACCTCTCGTTCTCCTTCGGCGGGCGTATCTGTCCCGACACTATAGCCCCCGTCCTTATGCCAAAGCGGCGTATCTGAGAGGGTGAGATGTAGATATCGTCAGGACATGGCAGGTAGTTGTAATCCGGGGAGCGCAAAAACCCAAACCCCTCTTGCAACACCTCTACTACACCCTCGCCGTACATCAGACCGTCTTTAGTTACACGTTCCTTGAGGATCTGAAAGATAAGGTCCTGTTTCTTAAGACCCTGGTACTCCTTTACACCCTCCTTCTTGGCATGCTCCTGAAGCTTCTTCATGGTCATCTTCTGGAGCTCGCGTATATGGAGTTCTTCCTTCTTAGCCGATTCCTTTTTGCTCGACTCCTTCTTTGGTTCCTTCTTTGTCTCCTCCACAACCTCCTGTACAGCAGTACTATTGTTTTTCTTAACAGGCATTACATTCCTCCAAAGTTACCTTCTAAACCAGTCTGGCAAAAAACTCTTTAACTTGTTTGAGAGTTTCCTCCTTTGAAAAGTTGTTATCAATCACGTAGTCGGCCATCTTTCTCTTCTCCTCCACCGGGCCCTGAAAGCGCTCTCGCCTGTCCACCTCTTCAGGACTCCAGTGTCTGTCTTTGACGGCCCTTTCCTTCTTCAAACTATCATCGACCGCTACAAATATAAGCAGGTCGCAAAGACCGGTAAGCCCCGTCTCCTGGAGAAGTGCGGCATCCAGCACAACGACCCCGGCCTCCTCCCCGGCTATCTCCCTGCGAATTTCCTCAAGTATCAGCGGATGCAGGGTTTCGTTTAACTCCCCCAGCATTTCCGCGTCCTGGAAGACCAGTTCGGAGAGCCTGCTGCGGTCTATCTCGTCTTCTTCGTCCAGTATTTCTCTGCCCCACCTTTTAACCAGTTTTTCCTTAACCTCCGGAGTGCCCAACAATCGATGGCCAATCCTATCTGCATCTATGACCTTCGCACCAAATGAGCCTAGCATATCTGCCACCGTGGTCTTGCCGCTGGCAATACCGCCCATGATGCCTATTACTTTAGGACGCATATAGCGGGGCGTCTCACTCTACCTCTAGCCAATTTTTGCCTGTCTTTACGTGTACCCTTATGGGCACCCGGAGCTCGAGGGCCTGGGTCATCTCTTCTTCGACAGCCCTTCGGGTCGTGTCCAGCTCCTTTTCGGGCAGCTCAAAGAGCAGCTCGTCATGTATCTGCAGGAGCATCTTGGCACTCAAGCCTGTTTCCTTCAGGCGCACGTAAACCTTGTTCATGGCTACTTTCACAAGGTCGGCCGCAGAACCCTGAATTATGGTGTTGATGGCTATGCGCTCTCCCAGAGAACTTTTCTGCTTATTTTGGGAGTTTATCGTTGTGACGGGTCGCTTCCTGCCGAGTATGGTGCTCACATAGCCGGTTTTTCGGGTTTCTTCTATGACCCTGTCACGGAAGAGCTTACCCCCTCAAAGCGCTGGAAGTACGTCTCTATAAACGCAACGGCATCCTTTGGTGTTATCCCTACGTCCCTCGAAAGGCCATACGGGCTAAGTCCGTAAACAATCCCGAAGTTGACGGCCTTTGCCGTCCTTCTCATCTCAGGAGTCACGTCGTTAAGCCCTACTCCATATATCTCAGAGGCCACGGAGGTATGAATATCCCGGTCATTATGGAAGGCATCAATAAGGGCAGTGTCTTCGGAGAAATGCGCCAAAATCCTCAACTCTATCTGAGAATAATCCAGGGACATAAATACAAGGTCTTCCCGTGACGTTATGAAGGCGCGACGTATCTGCCTGCCGAGGTCGCTCCTAACCGGTATGTTTTGCAGATTGGGCTCGCTCGATGAGAGCCTCCCCGTAGCAGTGGCCGTCTGATTGAAGGACGTATGCACCCTGCCGGTCTTGGCGCTTATCATCTTCGGCAGGGCGTCAGCGTACGTAGACTTTAGCTTGCTCAGCTGTCTGTGCTCTATCAGTAATGCCGGTAGGGGGTGTTGTCTTGATAAAGTCTCCAAGACCCTGGCAACGGTAGAATTACCGGTCTTGGTCTTCGCCAGGGGCTTTAATCCCAGCTTCTCGAAGAGTATTCTGGATATCTGCTTGGGAGAATCTACGTTGAACTTCTCTCCTGCCAGTTGGAAAATCTCCGCCTCAAGCTCAGAGAGTCTCTCGCACAGATGCCCGGACATCTCCTCAAGCGGCTTGGGATCAACTTTTATCCCCGTGTGCTCCATCTCGGCCAGCACACCAACCAGTGGCAACTCCACTTCTTCAAAGAGTTTCAAAAGGCCCTCTTGCTCCAAGAGCGGCCGCAGGCGGTGGGACAAGCAGTAGGCTATATCCGCATCCTCGCAGGCATATTTGGCTATCTTTTCGAGTTCCACCCTGTCCATGGTAAGCTGTGCCTTGCCACGGCCTATAAGGTCGGTTATCGGCGTCGTCTGATAAAAAAGGTACTGCATGGCCAGCTCGTCAAGACCGTGTCTCCTGCGGGTAGGATTAATCAGATAAGAAGCCACCATCGTGTCAAAGGCTATGCCACTTAGCTCAATGTCATAGTTCTTGAGGACCGCGCAGTCATACTTTAAATTCTGCCCGACCTTTTTTATCTTCTTGTCTTCCAGTATCGGTCTCAGGCCCTCAAGCGCAGAGCGCGCAAGAGGAGTCTCCCCATCGGGCAAGAGCAGCGGTACGTAGTACGCCTCGTCCTCCTTCCAGGAGAATGAGAGGCCCACTATCCTTGCCTCTACGACGTTAAGGCTCGTGGTTTCGAGGTCGAATGAGAACGTATCCCGGCATGACAAGTCTTTAAGGAAGTCTTGAAACAGCTCCGGCGTATTTACGACATGATAGTCGGTCTTCTTCGTCTCTGCTGAAGGGGCCATCTGTGCCAAAAGGCTGTTGAAGCCCAGTTCCCCAAAAATCCTCCTCAACTCGTCCTCGTTCTCACCCTCTATACGGCTCGCCTCCAGGTCTAACTCAACGGGTACATCCACCACTATAGTCGCCAGCTGTTTGGAGAGACGCGCCTGTTCGGCAGAGGAGCGGAGACTGTCTTTAATCTTTTGCATACGTTTCGTGCCATTTAGATTGTCAAGGTGTTCCAGCACGCCCTCTAACGAGCCCCACTTCTGTACAAGCTCCAGTGCAGTTTTCGGACCAATACCCGGGACGCCGGGTATGTTGTCCACGCTATCTCCCATCAGGGCCAGAATGTCTCTCACCTGAGCAGGTGTTATGCCCTTTTCCCTTTTCAGTGTCTCGAGGTCCTGCGTTTGGTCCTTCCTGACGTTATAAACCTTTACGCGGGGATCTATTAGTTGCTCCATATCTTTGTCTGCCGTAACTATATGGGTCTCCACGTTCTTTTGTGAGGCCTGCCTGGCAAGTGTGCCGATTATGTCGTCGGCCTCATAACCCTTGCAGGCGTAGACGGGTATCCCGTATGCCCCTAATATCTCGAAAATCAGGGGAAACTGTGCGATGAGGTCATCGGGCGTTTCCTTCCTGGTCGCCTTGTATTCGGCATATTGTTCATGACGAAACGTTGGGCCTTTTGAATCAAAGGCCACCACCAGATATTCCGGCTTCTGTTCCCTAATGAGCTTCCTGAGCATGCCGACAAAGCCATACACGGCGTTTACCGGGGTTCCGTCCGGACTGGTAAGACCGGCGATGGCGTAGTAGGCTTGATAACAATGTGAATGACCGTCTATTATAAAAAGTCTCTTCGGCATCGTATTGCTTTATAAATTATCCAATACAACTCAGGGTTTCTCAGGATGCAGATCTCAAAAGGGGAATCCGGGAAAGAGAATCGGGGGAATAGTTATCCTCTCAAAATCCTTTACATTTAGACCTCTGGAAAGTCAATATTCTTGATTTTACAGACCGTTCGTCACCGGTGCTACTTGCGCCTAACAGCGCAACTTCATTATATGCGTAAGACAACCCCCCATGGGAAATAGGTCCTGGCAGATTAAGCTCCGAGAGAACAAAAGATTGGGATTTTTCCATGTTAGAGACTATTTATAATATTCTCTAGGATCTAATATCCGGGTGGAATTATATATCCCATGCCCCAAAAAGGTGTTGATTGCAACCTGTTAGATATAAGGAAGTTTTAGAACAGGCATTCTTTAAGGGAGGTCACTGCCAGCCTTACACTCTCTGGTGGCTAGAAGTTCTCTTTTACAGAACTAGGGAAGTTTACACGAAAGCCAAATATTTGTCAAGTCCCTTTTATCCCCCCCGGCCTTTGGGCAGGCAACGCACAGCTTATAAGCTCACTTTCGTATACTTCTATCAAATTCTTCTGTAATAGGATGGTACCATTTCTACATTCTGGACAGACGGTTTAAGTGCTTTGTCACGTCTTCCTCCAGCTTAGGATACTGGCCACCGGAATATTCGAGAAATTTCTGATAATGAAAAATGGCGCTGGCAGGCTCATTTTCTTCCAGAATCAGTGCCAGGTTATAGTGGGCCTCCGCGTGGGAAGGTTGTATGGAGAGCGCCATTTCAAAGAACTGCCGCGCCCTGGCAGGCTGTTCCAGTCTTTTTGATATAACGCCGAGGTTGGTAAGGCTCTGTATGTCTCTGGGGTTGGCCTCGGCTGCAACCTTAAATTCCCTGAGGGCGCCCTGCAGGTTCCCCTTTTTGTAAAGGGCCACGCCCAGGTTATTGTGCGCCTTATAGTAATTGGGCCTGATGAGTAAGGCCTTTCTATATTCGCTTACTGCATTGTCCAGGTCTCCCCACTCCTGGTAGATTGAACCCAGGTTATTATGCGTTTCAGGGTCCATGGGGTCTAGCCTTATTATCTCCAGATACTGGTCTCTGGCCTTCCCCAAGTCGCCGCTTTTCTGGTAGAAGACCGCCCGTTTAAAACGTTCCCTCTTCCTCAGGGCCTCCGGTGGAAGCGCCCGTTCCTCCGCCGGCGTAAGCCCTCTTTCAGGTTGAGGGGGAGGAGGGATCGCTGCCGGGGGTTCCGGCACCTTTACAATGGCGGGGTGTTTCATTTCCGCCGCAGTTCTTTCAACCGTCTTTACGCGAGGCGAAGGTGCTGCAGGCGCTTTAGGCCACGCCACTGGCACCTTTACATCGAGTGCCTGCTGTTCCACAACTACACTCGGAGGTGCTTCAATATGTGGCGCCCCCTCTACAGATCTTCCCTCCGTTGCCACTGCTCCCGGTGTTTCTCGTACACCGGGTTTTTTAACCTTTATTTCTATATGTGGTGTCTCAGGCCTGACGATCCCGGGCAGCTCAGTTACAGGTCTCTCGGCCGGTGCAGGCACAAGCTCAACCACCTCAATCTCCGGAGACCCAACCGGGGCCTCTTCGGGTATCTCAACCGGCACGACCTCGACCGCCTCCATCTCCGGGGGCGCTGGCGAGACCTCTATCGTTTCAATCTCCAGAAACGCAGCAGGGGCCTCCTCCGGTACCTCTAGCGATATAAATTCGATCTCGAAGACCTCTTCCCCTGGGGATGCAACCGGTGAAGATTGTGATTCAACCGGCTCGGCCCCTGTAGCGGCAGCAGACGTCCCCTCTCCTCCTTCAACCTTGACGGCCTCAAGTTCTATTTCTTCAATTGTAGGGCCTTCATCGATGCTCTCTATGGAAAAAATCTCCATGGGAAGCGTGTCCGCCTTTTTCGCTGCAAGCTCCTTTGGGGCAGTGTTCCGCCAATCCGTTCTCAGCGAAGCAGTGGCGGCAAAACCCTTTTGACCAGGTGCTCCTATCTTTTGCATTGTTGGCGGCAGGCGAGAGTGGGTGGAATGTCCTTTTCGCGCAACTAAGTGTAGTACTATTAAGGTGGCTATAACCACAACCGCCACACTGGCGCATGTTATGATTATTAGCCTCTTAAGATTCGGGCCCTTTGGCATTCTAGGAGTGTTATGCTCGATTACGGTATCTAAAGAGGCAATATCATGATTTGCCGGGGCCGTCTTCTTGTTCTCTCGAGCATTCTTAAGCTGGTCTAATATCCTGCTCATTGACTTATATGGATGCCTACTGCCTTACTTTCACCACTTCAGTGAACGGCATCACGTCGGCATCAAGAAGTTTCCCCTGAATCTGGAACTCATCAAGTACGCCTACCGCCTCACTATTGTCTTTGAAGTTGCCAAGAACCAGTAGATACTTTTTACCTCCGTCTTCGCTGCCAATACCGATAACGTGTGCCTTGTGTCTTACCCCTCGCAAGCCCTTCGCCTTTTCAACGGCAGACTGTTTGTCGTCAAAAGCTCCCAGGAATATTGTGGAAGAGTCCTTCCATTGGTCGGGTATGACTACAGATGCCGGCGGCGGGGCAATGGCCATTTTCTTTAAATCCTTTGCTTCATCTTGGAGCTTTAATATTTCTTTTTCCAGTCTTGCCCTCTCTATCTGCCGGCTTACCTTGAGCTGGGAGTATTTGCGCTCCACGTTCCTTTTGGTCCGGCGCTCCTGCAGCCCCACAATGTTCATATAGATAAGAAAACCCATTGCAAAAACAGCCGCGATAATTCCGGCAATGATAA
>JAZGAY010000041.1:0-4133 GCA_036475985.1 Candidatus Brocadiales bacterium | reverse complement strand
GTCTTCTTTGTGGTCACCGATTGGTTCAAACGCAATAGTTGGTTTATTATTTATATGTTTTTCAACAATTACCCTGAGGCCATAGATTGTTTCCGGTTTCAAAGAGTTGGAAAGTAGAATTTCTTTGTCTTTATCTTCAAAGACGAATTCAGCAATTATTTCAATCTTATCAGTATCAGAATCTTTTGCGTGAAAGTCCCCGTCAGAAGGAACATCTGCACCGCGCCTCAAGTAGGAAATAGCCTTAAGAATGTTTGATTTACCACTGCCGTTAGTGCCAACAAATGTTGTAATTCGGTCATCAAGAAGTTCAAACCCTTCAATGGATTCTATTGAACGAAAATTCTTAATTGTAATCTGCTTTAATCTCATGGGCTACAAACTAAGCCTTCACATTTAGTTAAAGATGTAACAAATGTCGCATGAATATTTACAGGTCTCACTGCACAAATTACACAAGTTGTTACAAAGTACAAGTACGACAACGCTCTGCGAAACCGGCAAATATTTTATAGATTTCTATGCAATATATCTATTACTAAAATATAAGTATATACAATTTTCGAAGCAATATAAATTTTAATATAAAATTCTATGTGAGAACGTAGGTCCCTGTCCGCTTGTTTTGCGTGGTTGATCAACGACCGTAAAGGTCGTTGTCTACCGGGATATCTGAACACAAATGTTTATAGGTAGACAACGAGGTTTTACCTTGTTGAAGGGAAGTTATGAGGCCGGCAGGGGTTCAAAAGTTCAAACCCCGATGAGATACTAAGACCTGTAACCCAACTCTTTTACTAAGAAGCCCCTTTTATCTTCGCGATGGCGTCCTTCACGGCCTTTACCACCGCGCGTGTGGTTATGGTCGCGCCCGTGATGGCGGTAATCCTGGAAGAATCTTCCTTTCTCACCACCTCAAGCTGATTCAGAGTCTTTGCCTTGAACTGGTCGCAGAACCACGGCGTCAGGCTCACCTCTTCCGTCACGGAGGCCTTTTCGTCGCCGAATATCATGGTCCAGAGGGTCTTGGTGGTGGCGACCTCCACTATCCGTGTGCCGAGGCCGGGCGTCTCCGCCTGATAGAGCACCTTGATGCCCAGGATCGTGTCCTTATCCGGCGAGAGTCCCACCATCACCTTGAGCGTACTCGAATACCCCTGGGCCTTGCCCAGGGCGGCGTAGCCGACCACGGAGCCGTCCGCACCCTGACCCTTGTAGACGTTGTCCTCTGCGGGCGTTTCGGGAGGTGTTATCTGCACGGGGTCGCCTGCCAGGCCCGGCATGACCGTCAGGAGGGCCTCCATCCGCCGGGCAGCCTCCTTCCGGGCGATCTTGTCTTTTGTTAGGACGTAGGTGGCGCCTACCCCCACGGACGTAACCATGGCTATGACGCCGAGAACCAGTGTGTATTGTAATCTCTTGCCCATGGTTATCCCTTCCCTCCCGGAGCGGTCTTTCCCCCTCCCAATAGCCTGGGCTGCGTGTACCGGTCGATAAGCGGTGTGACGGTGTTCATAAGGAGTATGGAGTAACACACCCCTTCCGGGTACGCCGCGTAAAATCTGATTAACACGGTGAGCAGCCCGCAGCCTATTCCGAAGATCGCCAGGCCCTTTTTTGTGAGCGGAGTGGTTACCATGTCGGTGGCCATGAAGAACGCCCCCAGCATAAGGCCTCCGGCCAGCACGTGGTAGAAGGGGTCATTGGCCCAGGGCGTTTCAACGCTTGATGGCAGAACCTGCGTCAGGACGAACACCGTCCCTATGAAGCCAAGCGGCACCCTCCAGTCAACGTACCCCTTGTAGATGAGAAAAAGCCCGCCTAATACCAGTGCGATGGCAGACGTCTCACCGATGCATCCCGGGGTATTGCCCGTAAGCATGCTCATATAGTCGTAGGTCTCCCACCCCGTTTCCTTGAACAGCGGTGTGGCCCTTGTGATGGCCCCCACGAGCTGTCCCTTATCGTCTGTAAGGACTATATTTTGCAGGGCCCCCGGATGCTCCAGTATTCTCCAGTCGGAGTTAATGGGCGTGGGGTAGGCGATCTGCAGGAATGCCCTGGCCGCAAGGGCGGGGTTCCATATGTTGTTTCCCAGCCCGCCAAAGACGTGTTTTACTATCGCTATTGCAAACACTGCACCCACCACGGGGATGTACCACGCAACACTGGGTGGCAGTATATATGCCAGTAGAATCCCTGTTATGATGGCGCTTCCGTCATTGACGGTAACGGGTCTGCCCCTCAGTCTCTGGCAGGCTGCCTCCGTTGCGACGGCGCTTCCGACACACAGAAAGATAACCGTAAGAACGTAGTAACCGAAGAAATGAACACCCACAAGACCCGCGGGCACAAGGGCTGCAATGACCGTCCACATTACCCTTGGTATATCTTCAGGACCTCGGATGTGGGGTGAGGAACTTACAATCAACCCAACTCTTTCCGGTGTCTCCGCCATTGAAGCGCTCCTCAGTCTAAATGTCCCTCTTTAAGCGAGGGAGACTTTTTTAAAAGAAAGAACTGCGTCGGATAATAACTTTTTCTATTTTGAGGCCACCACCTGCTTCTCGGCCTCTTTAGCCCTTTGTTTGGCCTGCTCCCTGGCCCTCTGTCTGCCGAGGTCGAACTTGGCCATCTTTATAAGGTGGACGATGGGTCTCTTGGAGGTGCATACGTAGGTGCAGCAGCCGCACTCCTTGCACTCCATGAGGTTGTACTCCATGGCCCCCTGGAAGTTCTCGGCCTCGCAGAATATGCTCAGGTAGCTGGGGTTTAACCCGTATGGACAGGCCTCTACGCACTTGCCGCAGCGGATGCAGGCGTGAGACTCCCAGCTCGGGGCTTCCCTCATAACCAGTATCCCCCCCGTACCCTTTATAGTAGTCCCTCCAATACTCTGCTGGGCTATGCCCATCATAGGGCCGCCGAATATTACCTTGTTTGCATCCGGTTTCATGCCGGCCAGGGAGAGCAGGGTCTCTACCGGCGTGCCGATTCTGGTGAGGAAATTTCCGGGGTTTTCGACGCCATCGCCCGTAATGGTCACAAGCTGCTCTATAAGCGGCCTCTTCCATTTTACAGCCTCGTAGATGGCATAGGCGGTGCTTGTGTTGTGAACCACGCAACCGGCCTCCAGTGGTAGCTGAGACGGTTTAAATTCACGGCCCGTTATGGCCTTTATCAATTGGTGCTCCGCTCCCTGGGGATATTTTACCTCAAGGAGTTCCACCTTTATGTTCGGGTCGTCGCCCACCACGGACTTTACTCTATCGTAGGCGTCTATCTTGTTGGCTTCTATTCCCACGTAGCCGCTCGTTACTCCCAGGCATTTCATGATGATGCGAAGACCTTCGACTACTTGCCGGGGCCTTTCCATCATCTGCCGGTAGTCGCGTGTCAGGTATGGTTCACACTCTGCGCCGTTGAGGATGATGGTATCGACCGTCTTGCCGGGAGGGGGGGTTAATTTCACATGGGAGGGGAACGCCGCCCCGCCAAGGCCCACGATGCCCGCCTCTTTTACGAGGTTTCTTATGTCCTCCGGCGAGAGCGCGTCTACGTTTGTTTCCTCGTTTAGACCCGGTGCCCAGTCGTCATCGTCACCCCTTTTTATGACTATTGTCGGGGTCCTTGCGCCCGTGACAGGATGTGGCCTGAAGTTTATTCCCTTCACCTCACCGGATATCGGGGCGTGGATGTGGGCCGAGATAAATGCCGAGGCCTCGGCCACCCTCTGCCCTTTTTTTACCTTGTCGCCTTTTGCCACTACGGGCTTGGACGGGGCGCCTATGTTTTGGGCCGTCAAGACGTAGGCCGTCTCAGGCAGCGGTGCCTCCGTTATTTCCTTGTCCTTGGCGAGCGATTTCCAGTCTGAAGGCGGGTGTATCCCTCCGCTAAAACTCTTAAGAGTTCCATCTACGCCCATCTTGCCCTCCTCTAAGCGCTTTAGTGTTATCTGATGAGTGCCTTGTGTATCTGTCGTACCGCCTGTTTCAGTCGCAGCTCGTTTTCAACCAGGGCGAATCTAACAAAACCTTCGCCGTCCTCTCCAAAGGCCACTCCGGGCGCTACCGATACCCGTGCCTCGTTAAGCAGCTTATAGCTGAACTCCACTGAGCCCATGGAGCGAAACT
>JAZGAY010000040.1:0-7749 GCA_036475985.1 Candidatus Brocadiales bacterium | reverse complement strand
GACAACCTCTGGTCACGGCGGCCATGGCCCCTGGCGCACCCCCGCCGGGATGCCCGCCACCGGGATGTCCTCCCGGGTGCCCGCCTCCCGGGTGCCCGCCCGCAGGCGTCATAGAAGGGTCGTTCGGCATACCATGTTCCTGGGCCTTCTCTCTTACTATTCTAAAGTAGTGTGGTGCGCAGGTGGCCTTTGTCTGGATCTTCGCCTCCCTTGCCAGGTCGTAGAACTGGTGCAGACTTTCCTCATATTTTTCGGCGCTCAGCATCTGGTCTTCGGCTATTTCTACGCCACAGCCGACGGGCACCAGCATAAATATGTGAAGGGCGTCCGCCCCGAGTGAAACGGCCATGTTGTACAGGTCTCTGAGCTGGTGGACATTGTGTTTTGCGATGGTAGAGTTTATCTGCATACTCATACCGAGTTTTTTGAGGTGCTTGAAACCCTCGATGGCGCGGTCGAACGAACCGGTGAGCTTTCGGAATTCGTCATGTGTCTTTGTGTCTGCGCCGTCGAAGCTTATAGAAACGCGCTGTACATCGGCATCCACGATTTTTTTTGCAATGGTCTCGTCTACCAGTGTGCCGTTTGTTGCAAGGGCCACCTTTAGTCCTTTAGACCTCGCGTAGCGGGCTATCTCGAAGATGTCCGGACGATAAAGAGGTTCACCGCCGCTCAAGACCAGTATCGGGCTGCCCAGGGTGGCCAGGTCATCTATAAAAGAGTACGCCTCCTCGGTGCTGAGCTCGTTCTTGGTCAACTCCTTTGCGACGTCCAGCCTTCGACAGTGTATGCACTCGAGGTTGCAGGCAACGGTCGTTTCCCAAAATAAAAGCCGCAGTTGAAATTTATCTGCGGGCCTCCTGGCGGCCTCCTGAACCGGGGCAACTCCTTCTTTCATCTGTCGCTTCCCTCCTCTATAGCCTCTGGCGTGCGTCCTTCAACGACCCCAAAAAAATCTCCGTAGCCGATAGCCTATCGGCCAAAAAATCTAAACCTGTCACGTGCCCCCGAAACCGACGCTCGCCTTACCGTCCTCTACTATTACAGGTACCTCTCTGCGACCGGCCGAAAACTCCAGCATCCTGTCCATCGCCTGCGGGTCTTTCTTTACGTTTATGTATTCTACGGAGAACCCGCGCCCGGCGTAGTCCTCTCTTGCACCGGTTGTGTAGGGGCAGTCGTCTTTTCCGAATATCGTTATCTTCTTCATAACGCAACTCCTTTATTAGGCCTGAAAAACGGCCGGACGTGTCTTAAGTATTTTACTACGTTTTGCAGATTTCTATAATCAAAAATGACGGCCACCGCCCGGGCCGGTTAACGTCGTCCTTGTTTCCTCCATACAAAGATTACGCACACCAGCACGACAAGACCTATCCAGACCTGGGCTACGAGTGTGTAAGCGAAGAGGCTCAGGAATACCTTACCTACCGGCGAACTGTTCCACAGTGTTTTCAGTCTGTCTCTTTTTCTCTTTTCTTTTTTGGCCGCCTTTTTTACCGTGACGGCCTTTTCTTTCTTTTTAAATCGCTTCCTGGCCTCTGCCTCTATCTTTTTTCTTTCCTTCGGTGCTACCTTTCTTACGCGACGTTTCTTTTTTTCTTCGGGAGCTTTTGAGGTGCGGGACCCGTCGTCTACCCACGCCCTGCTTTCGAGTTTCCTGTCGCCCGGCTTCTTATCCCACGCCCTGCTCTCGAGTTTTCTGTCGCCCGGCTTCTTATCCCATGCCCTGCTCTCGAGTTTTCTGTCTGCCGGTTTATCTTCCCACTTCCTGCTCTCAAGCTTTCTGCTCTCGGCAGGCTCCTTTTTTGCGGCAGCGCGTTTTTTTGCGGCAGCGGATTTTTTCTCGACGCGCTTCTTTGCCGTGCGAGGCTTTTCGCCCTTGCTCAGGTTGTTATACAGCTCAAACTCTTTCTTCGCCTCGTCCTTGTTACCAAGCCTTCGCTGGGCCAGGCCCATGGCGTAGTGCACTTTGGCATAGTCCGGTTTTACGGCCGTTACTTTAATGTAATGCTCAAGGGCCCTTTTGTAGTTTTTCTTAAGAAAGTAGGAGTTGCCAAGGCCAAAATTTGATGAGGCGTCCTCGGGGTTATGTTCCAGGGCCAGATTAAACTGGCCGATTGCATCGTCATATTTGCCGGCACTGTAGAACTTGTTGCCGTTGTTGAAATGCTCTATGGCATCGTCTGAGGCAATGTCGTGCTTGGCGTAGACCGGTCGATTACCGGCGAACACGGCGATGAGTATTAATAGCAGTAATACTGATACCTTACGCATGATTAATCCCTTACGGCCCCCTTCAGTGACTCAAGAGGTGCTAAACCTGCCGGCAGACATCCAAATCGCAAAGCTCCACTTAAGCAATTATAGCCTACGGCCTTGCGCCGAAAAAGCCAAAAATTTGTGCTCAGGCACCCTTATAAATGGATACAGCAGACGTAAATTGCGAGCCCTGCGTACAATCGTGGCCCGAACGCATTCTAAGTCGTAAGTGCTTGAAGTCAAATAGTTTCTTGGCTTGACTTGGATTCTCCTTGGGGTTATAGTCCAGTCTGAAGGAGATTGTGCAGGTGAAGATTCGGGGATTTGAAAATGGGGTAAGGGATACCGTCGGGCGCCACGGTCTTTTGGGGCCGGGAGATAATGTGGTTGTTGGTGTCTCAGGAGGACCCGACTCCGTTGCCCTGTTGCACGCGCTTATCGGGCTGGATAAATCGCAGGGGTGGGGTCTGAGTCTGCATATTGCCCACGTTAACCACATGCTCCGGGGACGGGAGTCCGGAGAAGACAAACGCTTCGTGCGAGAACTGGCCGGGTCGTTGGGTCTCGAGTGCAGCGTGAAGGAGGCGGACGTGAGGGAGCTGGCATCCGGCAAAAAATGCTCCATAGAGACGGCGGCCAGGGACCTCAGGTATGCATTCTTTGAGGAGACGGCGGAAAGGATTTCGGCCACGCGCGTGGCCGTGGGCCACACGGCAGATGACAACGCAGAGACCGTGCTCCACCGGATTATAAGGGGTACGGGGCTGCTGGGACTTGGCGGTATAAGACCGTCGCGAAAACTCTCGACCGGGTCAAAGATAATGCTGGTCAGGCCTCTCCTGAACGTCTGGAGGGTCGACGTCCTCTCGTATCTCGGCGAGAAGGAACTGGAATATCGTACCGACTCCTCCAACCAGCACCCCGAAGACAACCTGCGCAACCGCATCAGGCTTGGGCTTCTTCCCCTACTTGAGAAGGAGTACAACCCGCAGATAAAGGATGTCTTGACCCGGCTGGGCGACATAGCCGGCAGGAGTAACGATTTCCTCGAGTCCAGGATTACTGCGATAGTAGGGGCAAATCTGAAGTGGGACGAGGGTAACGACGCTTGCTCCTTTGAGGCGAACCTTTTAATGCACCACCCGCCGTTCTTTCAGCATTTCTTTCTCAAGGAAGTCCTTTCCAGGGTCGGCGTCTCACTCGGGAAGATGGATTACGGGCACTATAGCAGGATAATCGAGATGGTGGAGGGCGGCGTTGACGGCAGGGAAATTGAACTTCCCGGGGGATGGGTGGTACGCCTTGAAGGCGAGATGCTTTTTGTCGGAAGAGTCGCAGCTCCCGCGCACGCGCGGACGCCGTTATTCGAGCCAGTGGAGTTAAAGGTCCCCGGTACCGCGAGACTGCCCGACGGCAGGGAGATCAGGATAGAGGAAATTTCCATAGACGGTGGTTTCATCGAGAGGTTCAAGGGTGAGAAGACACCCGATGAAGAGGTGGTGGACGCTGACATGGTGGCCGGTGAAAAGCTCTACGTCCGCACCCGCAGGGAGGGCGAGAGGTTCTGGCCGCTGGGTGTGGCGGGCGAGAAGAAGCTCAAGGATTTCTTTATCGACGCAAAGACCCCACGCTGGCAGCGGGACGACGTGCTCATCGTTGCCTCAGACACCCGGCCCGTCTGGGTGGTCGGCCACAGAATAGACGAGCGGGTAAAAATCACCCCAAAGACCAGGAAGGTATTTAAGTTGTCGGTACATTGAACTAACAGGGTTCAAAGTCTTAAACCCCTGCTGGCTGCCACAGTTAATTTGCTTCATGCCTTGCGCACCTTTTCACTCTTGACTCCATTCCTCTCGAAGGCGTTTCTTGTATCCACGATGCATTTTGCATGTCTTTCTATGAAGGCATAGTCGTAGGATGTGTGGTCCGTTATCAGGAGTATGAGGTCAGCCTTCTTTAAGGTCTCTTCGGTGAGCTCCACGGACTTCATGTTGATGTCGGGGTAATGGCGGTGCCCACCGCATACTGGAACGTAAGGATCGCTGTACATGACCTCGGCCCCGTGGTCTGTTAGAAGTTGTATTATATTCAGCGCGGGTGAGCGGCTCTGGTCATCGACGTCTTTCTTGTAGGCGATGCCCAGTACGAGTATCTTGGAGTTGTTGACGGGCCTTCCGGCCCGGTTCAGGGCCAATATTACCTTCTCCACCACGTAGTTTGACATATTCGCAATGACCTCGGCGGCGAGTTCTATAAAGTGCGTGGTACAGTCATATTCCTTTGCCTTCCACGTCAGGTAGAACGGGTCTATGGGGATACAGTGTCCGCCGAGCCCGGGCCCGGGATAAAATGGCTGGAAGCCGAACGGTTTCGTCTTTGCCGCCTCTATCACCTCCCAGACGTCTATCCCCATTTTTTCCAGTATAACCTTCATCTCGTTTATCAGGGCGATGTTCACCGCCCTGTAGATGTTCTCAAGGAGTTTTGTCGCCTCGGCCACCTTCGTCGACGAGACGGGTACCGTCTGGACGACTATTGAGTCATACAGCGTCTGCGCGGCGGCAAGACAACTCTCCGTATAGCCGCCGACGACCTTCGGGATGTCTGGGATGTTGAAGTCCTTGTTGTCGGGGTCTATCCTTTCGGGTGAAAACGCGAGGTAAAAGTCCTTGCCGGCCTTTAGCCCCGTCTTCTCAAGTATCGGCCTCATCTGCTCGTCGGTGGTGCCGGGATAGGTGGTGGACTCGAGGATGACAAGCTGGTCTTTACGGAGACCTTTGGCGATGGACTTGGTGGCATTAAGGACGTATGAGAGGTTTGGTCTCAGGTGCTCCTCAAGTGGTGTCGGCACACAGATGATAATGCAGTCCATGTCCGGGAGTTTTGAGAAGTCGGAGGTTGGAGAAAACCGTGGAGAGGCCTGCTTGACATGTGATGTGTCTATATATGATATGTAACTCTTGCCCTGTGAAAGTAAATCCACTTTTTTCTTATCGGTGTCAAAACCCGTTACGTTAAATCCTGCCCTGCAGAATTCAAAGGCGAGTGGCAGCCCCACGTAACCGAGGCCGATGACGCCGACGCTTGCATCTCTTGATTTGATTCTTTTAACCAGGTCCATTCCCGCTTCTCCTGTGAGAAGAAAGGATACACGCTGGACGAGCCGTTAGACAAGAACTTTTTTCCGTCACACGAGAGTGGGTTCCGGGTCCGCCGGAAACCCTTGTCTCGGGTTGCGGAACGATATACCCTTTTGGAGGTTTAAATAGCAGGCAGGTCGCTTCGTGGGACGTTGAATCTATACATAAAGATAGCTTTCCTTTTCAATAAGAGATAGAATTTTAAGGGCCTTCCGTGTCGTGCCTTAAAAGCGCTATACTGCGGCGGAATTTTTTTTGGGGCGGAATACAAGATGAAAGACACGAGTAAGACCAGGGAACAGCTGGTAGAAGAGGTTGAATTATTGCGTCAACAGGTGGCGGAATTTAGGGCCACAGAAAGTGCCCGCGAGCGTACTGGAGAGGGCCTTAGACAGAGCCAGAACAAGCTGCGAAAGGCCTTTGCCGGGGCCCTCCAGGCGATGTCGTTGATAGTCGAGACCAGGGACCCCTATCTTGCCGGCCACCAGCGGCGGGTGGCTAAGCTGGCCGGTGCCATAGCAAGGGAGATGAACCTTTCAGAGGAGCAGGGTGACGGCATCCGTCTGGCCGCCTTCGTTCATGATATCGGGAAGATAACCGTACCGGCTGAGATTCTTAACAGGCCGGGCCGGATAACCGAGACCGAACTGGAGTTGATTAAAACATACCCACAGGCCGGATACGAAATATTGAAAGAGATAGACTTTCCGTACCCGGTTGCACAAATCGTGCTACAACACATGGAGAGGATGGACGGCTCCGGGTACCCGGCGGGCCTATCGGGCGAAGACATTCTCATTGAGGCAAGGGTCTTGGGTGTGGCCGATACCATTGAAGCCATGACATCTGACCGCCCCCACAGAGAGGCCCTCACTATAGAAAAGGGGCTGGAAGAGATTGTGCAAAATACCGGTGTCGTTAAGCACCTTTATGATTCCGGCGTGGTGGACGCCTGCGTGAGACTTTTTACCGAAAAGGGATTTAAATATGAGTGATAAATATTACGAGAAGGCTTAGAAACATTTTTTGTAAAGTCCACGAACTTCTTAATGTTACTCCTTCAGCATCTGTCTCGCCAAAGATAAATCTCGCCGGCTACCAACTGTCACGGGTTTAACGGGTGTTGTCTTTATCTTGCCGGGATATCCGCTGCGTTAGAGAACGGTAGCGGTTATCTGTGACTGCTGCAGGTCCACTCAAGCTTGCCTATGATGGGGTTTTCGTCGTTAATCTTGACACGGATGGGTTTCGGTGCATCCGGGTGGTTGGCGGTGTCGAATAGGAGGTATGTCTTGGTAGTGCGCAGACGGCGTATAAGGGGCATCTGGTCTACTACGATGACGCAGAGTTTTCCGTTAAGACGCGAGGGTGACCTGTTGGAGCAATCGACGGCTGCCACGACTTCATGATTTGACATTGGTTCCACGCACGTACCGATGACCTTGCAGCAGAAAGTGGTTTTTGGTTTCTTAACCCATTTATAGGGTACCACGAAGAATTCCACCGGTTTGAAGTTGGTTATGTCGGCAACGATTTTAGGGAGGCTGCAGACCAGTTCATTGGCGAATACGGGCACCGCCACGAAGTCATGACTTCTGTTACCGAATTTACCGTCCCTTAAGGACATCTCTCTTGAGGTAACCACCTCCATCCTCACCTGCCATGCTTCACTACGCCTCTCTCCGTATCTGGATCCGTTTCCGGTCAGCAACCAATCGGCAGAGGCGTTATATGTTTGAATTATCTGCTCAATGATCCTGACGGTCGGGCGAGACCTGTCCCTTAGGATGTCGTTTAGATGTCCGGGGGTTAGGCCGAGTGACTGCGCAAAACTCTTTTGCGAGAGGGACGTGTCCTTGAGGAGTTCTCTTATTCTATGACTGATCGTCGACATAAGTGACAAAGGTGCTCAGCTGTGAACGTATATATTTGTTTATCTGTTACGTGTAACACGGAAGAAGTATAACATCAAATTGATGGTTCTGCAAGGGGAAAAATAAGTTCTAAGCAGATATTACGAAAAAACCGTATTTTTCCCTTGACAAAATACGCAGTACACGTATACTTTCTGTAGTTACTTGGGGCCCGGCGACCGGCCCCCTTTTTTTCCGATGGGTTTCTGTGTGTCGTTTCGTGAAAGGAGCGTGAAAATGGCTGAGATGCAAATGGAACAGGTAATCGCTGGTAAGAAGAACCTTAAACAACTCTTCTTGAAAAAACCGATTACAACAATAGGAAAAGACAGTAAGCCCTTTCAGTGGCTTGTCTTGGGTATTGGGATATTTGCCCTGTGCCTGGCGCTCGCCTACTGTTTTGTGGAGCTGTATGCTTAAGCGGGGCAACGTTT
>JAZGAY010000004.1:0-19411 GCA_036475985.1 Candidatus Brocadiales bacterium | reverse complement strand
CATCTGTACTTATGTGCCGTGAGGTTGCCTGGCCCGAGCTGGCTGCAGGCGTGTGCCGAGGGAAAGTGGATCGAGGAAAGGTGCACGGCCTTTTATTGAAGTGAAAGTATTTCATGACTTACACCGTATTTGCAAGAAAGTATAGACCGCAGGGCTTCGAAGAGGTGGTGGGACAGGACCCTGTGGTCACCACACTCAAGAACGCCCTCAAGCAGGGCCGGGTGGCGCATGCCTATCTGTTTACGGGACCGAGGGGCGTCGGTAAGACGTCTCTGGCCAGGATACTGGCCAAGGCCCTTAACTGCAAGAAGGGGCCGACGGACAAGCCCTGTAACGAGTGCGACATCTGCCGGGCCATCTCCGAGGGCAGGGACATGGACGTCCTTGAGATAGACGGCGCCTCGAACAGGGGCATTGACGAGGTAAGGACCATCCGCAGCAACGTCAAATACCTGCCCAGCCGCGCCAAGTTCAAGATTTATATCATCGACGAGGTCCACATGCTGACGCGCGAGGCCTTTAACGCGCTCCTTAAGACCCTTGAAGAACCGCCCTCGCACGTAAAATTCTTTTTTGCCACCACGGCCCCGAACAAACTCCCCGAAACGGTTCAGTCGCGCTGCCAGCGTTTCGATCTGAAGAACGTCACGCCGTCCGACATAGTGAAACGCCTCGGGCAGATTGCCGGGAAGGAGGGGCTGGACATAGAAGAAGAGGCGCTCAAGGCCATTGCGAGGCACGCCAAGGGCGGACTGAGGGACGCACAGTCGCTGCTCGACCAGATGGGTTCGTTCACCGAGGGCAAGATAACCCTTGAGGAGGTACAGGGTCTTCTCGGCACGGTGAGTGAAGAGAAGGTGGAGGCCCTTGTTGATGGTTTCATAAATAAGGACGCCCGGGGCGCGCTTGAGATAGTCCACGGCGTGTTGAACGAAGGCAGGGACGTAGGGGTCTTCGTCGACCAGATAGTGTGGTACCTGAGGGACCTGATGGTGGTTTCTGCCTGTGGCTATGATGCAGTCTTGCTTGAGAACCCCTGGCGCGGGGCGGAACTCCTGGAGAGACAGGCAAAAGACTTAACGGCCGAGACGCTGATGTACATGATTCAGGCCCTCACCGAGATGAAGAGGAAGGCGGTGGACGACCTGCAGGAGAGGATTTTTCTGGAGATGATGGTGGTCAGGCTGACCGGGATGGAGAACCTGGAGCCCATCGACGGTATCATCCACAGGCTTGAGGAGCTTGAGAAAAGACTCTCCAACGATGCCCCAGTGGAGAGCTTTGGCGCAGCGGCCCCGGCGCGGCCCGGTGTGAAAGCCAATACCGGGGAACTTAAGGGTTCCAAAGCGGAAGCGGGCCCGCCAAAGGCAGGTGCCGGGCATCGGGCGGCCGCTACAGAGACCCCCGAGGGTAAGTCGAAGGGAAAAAGTTCTTCACGGGATGCGGCCGGGGTGTGGGAGGAGGTTATGAACCACTTTCATGGTGCCAAACCTTCCCTGTGGTCCAGGCTGAAAGAGGGCAGGTTAACCAGACTGGGTAGTGAAGACGCGGTGGTGGCCTTTCCGAAAAGACGGTCGTTTTCCAAGAATTCACTGGAAAAGAACACCGGTGATATAAAGCTGATAGTGGACTGTTTAGAGGAGGTAACCGGTAAGAGGTTGAGTTTGAAGCTGGAGCTTTCCGAGGACGTTCAGGCCGTTGCAGAAGGGGCCGCCCCGGCCGGTAAGCCGCCGGCGGATGTGCCGGAAAAATCAAAGGTCGATAAGGTCGTGTCATTTTTTGAAGGAGAGATTCTTGGGTAAAAGGAGGAGTATCAGATGAAGGGTTTAGGCAACTTCGGAGACATAATGAAGCAGGCCCAGAAGATGCACAAGAAGATGGAGGAGATACAGAACGAACTTAAGGAGCGTGTGGTGGAGGGGAGTTCCGGCGGTGGCATGGTTACTGCCAAGATGAACGGTCGTCAGGAGTTGCTGGCGGTAAATATAGAAAAGGAGGTAGTTGACCCTGAAGACGTGGAGATGCTCGAGGACCTTGTGGTGGCTGCGGTGAACCAGGCTGCAAAGAAGTCCCAGGAGATGTGCGAGCAAGAGATGGCAAAGCTGACCGGAGGGTTAAACATACCCGGTCTCCCGGGCGGCATGCCCTTTGGCAAGCCATAGAGAGTTTGTGGCGTTCGGTTGAGAACGTGTAGTGGTAGATGTAGAGTCGTTCATATAATAGAGCGGGATTTATTCTACACCCAGGGACGGATAATATTGAAGACCTATCCAGGACATATGGAGAAGTTAATAAAAGAGCTGGCGAAGATGCCCGGCATAGGGCGAAAGACGGCCGAGAGGCTGGCTTATTACATACTGCGGCTTCCGGTACAGGAGGCCAGAGAGCTCTCCGGCGCCATCGAGGAGCTCAAGAAGAACGGCAGGAACTGTCCCGAATGTTCTGGTTTTGCGGTGGAGGAGATCTGTCAGGTCTGCTCGGACCCCTCGCGCGACAGGGATGTAATATGCGTTGTGGAGGAACACAAAGACCTCTTTAGCATAGAGAGGACAGGGCATTACAAAGGGCTTTATCACGTCTTGTTGGGACACATCTCCCCGCTGGACAACGTCCATCCGGAGGATCTTACCATAGAAGGGCTCATAGGCAGGGTCAAGAAGGGCGGGGTGAAGGAGGTTATTCTGGCCACAAATTTTAACGTAGAGGGAGATACCACCGCCCTGTACATCCAGAAAAAACTCTCCGGCCTGGGCCTGCGGGACGTAAAGATTACCCGGCCGGCCAGGGGGATACCGCAGGGTAGCTATCTGGAGTATCTGTCCAATGCCGTGTTGACGGAGGCCATTGATGACAGGAGGGCCTTTTAGTGGGTGACGTGTTATGAAGATGGAGATGGTCCCGCGGACACAGCTTCAGTTGAAGATGAAGCTGGCGCCGCAGATAATTCAATCTATAGAGATACTGCAGCTTCCTCTTCTGGCGCTGCTCGAACACGTACAGGTGGAGATGGAGGAAAACCCCGTACTCGAAGAAGAGGCGGTAATAGATACAGAGGTTGAGGATAATACCCAGGATGGCGAGGAGGCCGGGGATACCGAGGAGGAGGAGATTTACGTACTGCCTGAGGAATGGCAGGGGTATTCCAGGCCGAGAAGCAGGGCCGCCGGGCGGGAAGAGAGAGACAGGAAGCAGGAGGCCCTGGAAAATACGTCGGCCAAACCGATATCCTTCCACGAGTATCTTTTCGGACAGCTCTCTCTTATGGATGTGCCCGGGCCGTTGAGGGAGGTCTGTGAGCATATCGTATGCAATCTTGACGACAACGGGTACCTCTCGACACCGCTGGAGGAGATTGTAGCGGGTCTTGATGAGCCCGTTGCCGTGAAAGACGGGAGAGAGGCCCTGCGTCTGGTGCAGTCGATGGAACCGCCGGGTGTGGGGGCGAGAAATCTTGAGGAGTGCCTGCTGCTTCAACTGGACAAGAAATACGAGGAGTACGAACTGGCCGAGGAGTTGATCCTGCACTATCTCAAAGACATTGAGATGAAGAGGTATCCTCAGATAACCAAGAAGACCGGCAGGGGCCTTGAGACCGTAAAGAGGGTCGTTGAGCATGTCAGTAGTCTGAACCCGAAACCGGGTTCGGTCTTCATCTGCGAACCGATAGCGTATGTTATGCCGGACGTCCGGGTAGACTATGTGGACGGCCGCTACGAGGTCACCCTGAACGAGGACTACACCATACCGCACCTTTGTATAAATAAAGAATACAGGACGTATCTTAGCGACCGCAGCTCGGACCCCGAAACAAGGTCGTATATAAAGAAGAAGATTGAGTCGGCCCGGTGGCTGATGGACGCCATAGAACAAAGAAGGGCCACACTCTATAAGGTGGCCACAAACCTTGTAGAGTTGCAAAAGGATTTCTTTGAAGAGGGTGTTTCAAGCCTTAAACCCCTTAAGATGCAGGAACTGGCAGACCGTCTCGGCATCCACGTCTCCACCGTTAGCCGGGCGCTCGCCAGGAAGTATATGCAGACGCCCAGGGGCATCTTCGAGATGAAGTACTTCTTTACGGGCGGTTTCAGGAGCGACGGCGGCGAGATGGAATCCTGGGAGGTCACCAGACAGAGGCTTAAGGGGATAATAGGCCACGAGGACAAGAAACATCCGCTGAGCGATGAAGAGATAGTCGCCGCGCTCAAGACCGATGGCGTGGACGTTGCAAGACGTACCGTGACCAAGTACAGGAAACTCATGAAAATCCCCTCCTCCAGACAGAGACGGCAGTACTAGGACTGAAGTCTTTGCCATACCCTTTTTGCACCCTTCAACAAAGACCATTTCACAAGAGAAACATTGTTCCGGTTATAGTAATTCCCTTTGACTGGGGACAGAGCCCCGGTTCTATAGTTATTATTGGCCGGAATGTAGGGTATGCCTGGACGCATCACGCATAACCACCACGTTTTTGTTCCTCCCCCTAATAATCCCACCCTTGAATGCCGGCCGATAAAGCCTATAATCTAAATGTTGTGCAAAATTTTTATGACATAGTCATCAAAGGCGGAACTGTTATAGACGGCACCGGTGCCCCCGGCGTGAAGTCTGACCTCGGCATAAGGGGCGACAAGATAACCTTTGTGGGGGATGATATAGAACCGCCCGAAGACCATTCTACCGTAGTAGACGCCACTGGGCTCATGGTGGCCCCCGGTTTCATAGACATACATTCGCACAGCGACTTTCTGTGCCTTATCAGCCCCGGGAGCGACAGCAAGGTCCTCGACGGCGTGACCACCGAGATATGCGGTAACTGCGGCTCCTCTCCCTTCCCGCTCTCAAAGGAGACACTGAACAGGAAGCAGGAGGGCTATAGCAAGTACGGGCTTCGCATAGACTGGCGCGATGCCGAGGGTTTTTTTAACAGGGTCGAGTCGCTACCGGGCTCGATAAACAGGGGTTTTCTCGCGGGCCACTCAAGTATCAGGGATTTTGTCGTCGGATATGATGACAGGCCGCCCACGGAGAAGGAACTATCCCGCATGAGGGGCGAGCTTGCAAGGGCGATGGAGACCGGCGCCCTTGGGCTCTCGAGCGGCCTTATCTACGCCCCCGGTTGTTTTGCAGATGGTGAGGAAATTTCTGAACTCTGCCGGGAGGTCAGCCGGCTTGGCGGTGTGTATACCACCCACATGAGGAGTGAGGGGGAGGGGCTTCTTGAGGCGATTAAAGAATCCATTGATGTCTCGCGCAGTGCCGGGGTAAGTCTCCAGATATCCCACATCAAGACGGCGGGCAGAGGAAACTGGTCAAAGGTCGATCAGGTTAAAGGGCTCCTTGACCGGGCCGTAGCGGAGGGACTTGACGTATCGTGCGACAGATATCCTTACACGGCAGCGGCCACCGATCTAAGCGTGATACTTCCCAACTGGGTGCAGGAGGGAGGGGCGGAGGCGCAGATGGAGAGGCTTACCGACCCGCGCACGCGTAAGAAGATTTTTGGGGAGATACTAAATAGAAATAATGATGAGTGGTACGGTGAGACAATGGTTATCTCTGACATCCACTCAGGTCCGCCGGAAGAGAAGACAAGGGTGGTGGGTAAAAGTCTTGCAGAGATTGGGAAGGAGCGGGGCAAACCTCCCCTGGAAGTGGCGCTTGAACTTCTGGTAGAGCAGAGGGGGCGTGTATGGATAGTTGCCTTTAGTATGTGCGAAGAGAACCTGGAAGAGATTCTGGGGTGGGATTTTGTCGGCATAGGTTCGGACAGTTCGCTTAGGACGCGAGAGGGCCTGTTGGGACAGGGCAGACCGCACCCGCGCACGTACGGCACCTTTTCGAGGGTGCTTGGCCGGTATTCAAGGGATAGAGGGGTGCTGTCGCTTGAGGAGGCCGTGCACAAGATGACGGGGTTTTCTGCCAGGAAGATGCATCTCGATAGAAGGGGCGAAGTCCGCGCGGGGTTTTTTGCGGATATTACCATATTTGACGCGGAGCGTATAATAGACATGGCCACATATGAAGACCCCCATCAATATTCCAGGGGCGTCAAGTACGTAATAGTCAATGGCCATGTTACCGTGAACGGCGGCAACCACACCGGTGCAACGGCAGGAAGGGTTCTCAGGAGAAGGTGAAGCCCGTAATAGGTATAAACAGTAATTATGAGGCGGGAAGAGGGGATGCGCGCCCGCGCTACTTCCTGGAGAGAGATTATTGCAGGGCCGTGGAGCTTGCGGGCGGAGTGCCTGTGATTCTCCCCGGTTTACAGGCGGGGGAAGACTGTATGGAAGCCCTGCTGGGTATGCTCAACGGTCTAATCCTCAGCGGGGGCACGGACATAGACCCCTCCCGCTACGCCCAGGAGCCGCATCCGAGCATGGAACCTATGGCCGTGGAGAGGGAGGAATATGATTTTAGATTGGTCAGTGGCGCCTTGAAGATAGATATGCCCATACTTGGCATATGTTACGGCGAGCAGTTGTTAAATGTCTGTATGGGGGGTAGCCTTGTTCAGGACATACCGACACATTTAGAATCGCCGATTGACCACAAGAACCCTCCCGGAGGACGGCACAGGGTGTTGATAGAGAAGGGCACGAGGCTGTACCGGCTGTTGGGTGTGGAGGCCTTAGACACCAACAGCACCCACCATCAGACGATAGACCGTCTTGGTCAGGGGCTCAAGGTGTGTGCAAGGTCTGAAGACGGGGTGGTTGAGGCGGTGGAGAGCCAGAGGCATACTTTTGTGCTGGCGGTACAGTGGCACCCGGAGACGATGTTGGACGAGCCGGTAGAGAGGCGTCTTTTCTCAGGGTTTATGAAGGAGGTAAGGGCGTATGCCCCTCAAAGAATCTAGGGTGCGGATTGTTTTGGGAATATTGCTTGTATTGGCACTGAGTTCGTGTGCCGGGGATGATGCCGACTACAAAATAAAGGACGACATAGCCCTCTACAAAAGAGAGTTAAGGGCCCTGCCGGACGACCTCGACGCCCACTACCAACTTGGGATTTCTTATTACAAGGACGGGAATTATGAAGACGCCGTTAAGGAGTTAGAGACCGTTATCGAGATGAACCCCAATCTCCCTTACGCCTACAACAATTTGGGTCTTGCCTACGTGGGTGAGGGCAGGTTGGTGAAGGCCACAACCGCATACTTGAGGGCCCTGCAGTTGGACCGTGAGTTTATGCCGGCAAGGCTGAACCTGGCTCTGGGTTATTACCTGGCCGGCATGTTCAGGGAAGCGAGTGCACATTTTGAGATTGTGTTGAAGAAAGACCCGGACAACGTCCAAGCACTTAAGGGGCTGGGCCTCAGTCTTCTTGAAAGGGGCAGGTTTGACGAGGCCATTGCCGAGTTTGAAAAGGTCTTGGAGATTGAACCCGACAACGCAGACGCGTACAAGTACATGGGCATAACCTATGAGGAAAAGAGAGACATTCGCGAGGCGATAGCAGCTTACAGGGATTCCTTGCGGCTTAACCCCCATGACGCGGAGGTCCACTGGAACCTGGGGAACATCTATTTTGTCCAGGGTTATCTCGAGGGCGCACTCAGGGAGTATGCGTATGTCGTGGATATTAAGCCCGACTTTAAAGGGGCGCGCTTCCGTAGGGCGATAACGTTGAAAGAGCTTGGTGCCCTTAGAGTGGCGGCAAGAGAGTTTGAGTCTGTTGTGGAGCTGGACGAAGACTATCCCGATGCGCATTACGAGCTTGGCGCCATTTATGAGGCGATATCTATAAGGGGTGAAACCGTCCTCGACGCCCCGGAGAAGCGGTATGGATTGGAGTATGCCGGTGGGACGCTGTTAGGGGAAAAAGCGGCCAACAAAAAATCCATGCTGGATAAGGCCATGGATGAGTACGAATTGGAGCTTGATAACAATCCTGACGACGTTAACGCTCACAGGGCTCTGGGGAAATTGTATTTGAGTGGGGGGGAGCGTGAGAAAGGCATCCGTCACTTTACCCGTATTGTAGAGATCGACCCAACCAATGCAGAGACTGTTTATGAACTGGGTGAAGCCTATCTCGGGAGCGGCAATTTTCCATTGGCGCTTATTCAGTGGAGGAAGGCTGCGGAGATGGACCCCGCGATGGCGATAAAGGTGTGGAAGCGGGTCCTGCAGGCCAGACCCTCGATGCTGGAGGCGCGCTACAGACTCGGGCTTGCCTATATGCGCGAGGGTAAGCTCGCGGCGGCCATTGGTTCTCTGAGCGCGGCCGCCAATGCGGCGCCAAAGAATGTCGCCTTCCGCCAGGCCCTGAGGAGGGCGTATAGGAAGCAAGAAGAGACCCTGGTTAAAGAGGGGAAAAAGCGTGTAGAGGAGGAATGGTGGCCCTAGTCGTCAAATTCCAACAGGTCGAGCGTGGTCTTTTCATCAGCCTGTCTCTTTGCAGACAAACCCGTTAGCTCTAATATTATCGCCTCTATAGTGAGATAGACCTTTGCGTCCTTCCTTATACAGCCCAGGTTAATGTTGTCGCCCCTTCCTATCCCGCCGTGGATGTGAATCTTCGGCTCGTCCCCTTTCCAGAATATGGTGCCCAGCCCCAATACCTCCCTGCCGTCTGCGAAATCTCTCCACACCGGTACAGGTGGTACTTCAACCTTTTCCGGCCCGACCACTATCCGGGCACTTTCCAAGGCGCCTATAAAGTGCAGTAGACCGGCCCTGACATCTTCCTTTTTGACGAACGCCGTTAGTTCGCTCAGGAGGTCGTCCCCGTGGTCAAACCTCAGCACGAACACCCTGCCGACATTGCACTGTGTGTATTGCATTTGTTTATTGGCCCAGAGTTGTCTGTAAAAACGTATCTTACTCTGCTGCAGATGTTGTAGGGAAACAACAACACTGCGTATCCTACAAATGGCAGGCCTAAAAATCAATGTGGAATTAAATCAGGTGGAATGGGGACGTCTGATGCCTGCATTATTTATGTTCCGGGTTCCTGACTATTTCAGTATCTTAAATTGATTTTGAATCATAGGATTCGTATAATTGGTTTTTACTTAAAATGAGGGGGGAAGTTCACAGATGTCTTTGAAGGGGGATTATGACGTAGTGGTGGTGGGTGCCGGGCCTGCCGGCTCGGCCGCCGCCAAGATAGTGGCCGAGGCCGGGCTGAGTGTCCTGGTAATCGAGCGGAAAAAGCTGCCCAGGTACAAGATATGTTCGGGTCTTATCAATGAAAAATCTCTCAAACTTACGAATAAACATTTTGGTGAGATTCCGGTTGAATGTTACTGCAGGCCGAGGATAATTAAAGGTGTCAGGCTTTGGCTCGATGAAAGACGCTCCAAGGACTGGCCCTTTGGTGAGAAGGGTGCGCCCAACGTGTGGCGCGCACAATATGACGAATGGCTTGTAAGGCGCTCGGGGGCTGAAGTGAGAGACCAGTGTCTCCTTGAGGATTTTGTGATGGATGGTGACAGGGTCAAATTGTTTTGCAGGGACCAAAGGGAAGGTTCTATAGAGATACACAGTAAGTACCTCATTGGCGCCGAAGGCAGTCTGTCCTCCATACGTGCCAGGCTAAACCCCGAACTCGAAAAAAGGTCCGGTTGGTTTCTCGCCTATCAAAACTACTACGAAGGCAGCTCGGAGCTTGACCCCGAGTGGTATCATGGCTTCCTTGATCCTGCTTTTGGGGAGATTTACGGGTGGTTTAACGTCAAGGATGATTACATCATATTCGGCACGTCATGCAAGAAGGGCGGGAGGTTTGCGCCGTATTTAGAGAATTTAACGCGTTTTCTGAGGGAACATTTCGGTCTGAGATTGGGGAGATTGGTGAGAAAGTCGAGCTGTCTGGGTACTAACATGTGTGCTACAGGGAACTTCTATCTAGGCAAGGACAGGGTACTGCTGGTGGGGGAGGCGGCCGGTTTTCTGAATATGTTTGGTGAAGGCATATCTTCCGCCCTGGCCACGGGGCTTCTGGCGGGCCAGGCGGTTGCGCAAGCCATTTCGAGTACTGAAGATAGGGAGGCCCTGGAGATTTACACCGACCTCACCGGCCGCGAACGCAGAGAGACCCTGGCGTCCTGGAAACTCGCGGCCAGGCTGGCCGGACGGCAGATAATGGTTTAGGCAAGACCTTACTATATTTCATTTTATGTTTGACATTTGGATTGAAGATATTATAATTGCGAGTCCATCCCCAGGAGGAGGGGGTAGAATAGTCTGTTCTCCTACTGGACGAAAAGGCGTCTCTGACCCACTGCCCAGTGATGACTTTGTTAAGGGAATGGACTACCCACGACTAATACACCTTATGTCTTGATAGCCTGAGTGTTTAGGCTTGTGTTTTATTTTTTTAAGATGTCTTAATGCTGTCAGGCTTCATTGTGCGTTGGTTTCCTAAGGAGGAGGGTAATGGCGAAGGCTCTCAAAGGAAGCGTTAAGGTAGGATTCAAGCAACCTCAGCTCGATATTTCTTTACACGAGCCTTGTATACTTTACAAGGGCTCCCAAAAGAGGTTACGTGAAGAAAAGACCGTAGACGTAGCCATCTCCTCAGACAAAGATTGGTTTGCCAAAAACATACCCTGTAGAGCAACCTGCCCGATAAACACCGACGCCAGATCATATTCACTTGCAATTTCTGAAGGCAAAAAGCAACTAGCCTACCTTATTGCCAGGCAGAACAACCCCTTTGTATCAGTACTGGGCAAGGTTTGTCACGCCCCCTGTGAACCCGTCTGTCAGAGGGCGAAGATAGATTCACCGGTGGTGCTGAGGGCACTGAAGAGTTTTGCCGTGGAAAAGAACAGGTTCAGCACAAAAGAGGTGTACGAGTGGCTCAATACAAAGAAGTCAAAGGTAGAAGTGGGCAAAAGCCGCACAGGGGATGGTCCTCCAAAAATCGTCATTGTGGGTGGAGGTCCCGCGGGTCTCTCTGCTGCGCATGACCTGGCCTTAATGGGTTATAAGGTAAAAGTCATTGAGGCATCGAGCAGGCTGGGTGGTGTGCTGAACGCAATACCCGAATACAAGCTGGATAAGGGGTCCGCAAAGAAGGACATTGACGACATACTCTACCTGGGTGTTGCGGTGGAAACGAACCGGACGTGCGGGAAGGATTTTGGTATAGATGAGCTGCAAAAGCAATACGACGCCGTTTTGCTGGCCACGGGCCTTCAAAAGGGCAAGTTGCCTGATATACCCGGTGCCGAGCTTGACGGCGTGCTACACGGAGTAGACTTCCTGAAGCACGTAGTCGCTGGGGACAGGGTGTTTCTGGGAGAAAAAGTGGTAGTCTTGGGAGGGGAGAATGCCGCGGTAGACATCGCCCGCGCAGCCAGGCGCCTAAGGGGGAAGGATATAAAGGTTAGTGTGGTCTGTGTTGAGGCCGCAAAGGGCTCTAAGCAATATAGCCCCGAAGACGAAATGCCGGCCGATGCGTCTGAGATATACGCAGCCCAGCAGGAAGGTATTGTATTCCACACCTCACTTGAACCCAAAGCGATATTGGGGGAACACGGCACGGTTGTGGGTCTTAAGGCAAGGAAGGTTAAGGCGGTTTATGACGAGGAGGGGCATTTTAACCCTACCTACGTTAGCGGAAAAGACGAGGTCCTGGCGGCAGATACGGTCATAGTCGGATACGGTCAGGAGCTGGACGTCGCGTTTAAGGAAAAGAGCAAGGGCCTTAGGCTTGCGGCGGACGGGAGCTTGAAGGTAGACCAGGAGACGATGATGACCACAAAGACGGGCGTATTTGCATGTGGTGATATGACAAGTCCCGGACAGGTTGTTGACGCTGTAGCCTCCGGACAGAAAGCCGCTCAGTCCGTCCACGAATTTCTGAGGGGAAAGGGTTCTCTGGGGTTGGGAGACACGGGAGAGACGATACCCGTTCACCACCATCAGAGGCACGATACATTTGCCATAAAATGTACCATAGGGAGAAAACTCCCGCCGGCATTATATCCGTGGAGAAGAAAGAAGACCATGGACCTGGTAGAGGGATGCTACCCCGATTACGAGGCCAAGAGGCAGGGGGACAGGTGCATTGACTGCAGTATAATCCCGTTAGTAAGTCCGTATCATCCCTGCACGGTGTGTGGGGTGTGTGTGGACGCGTGTCCGGCGGAATGTATATCGTTGAGATTTATAAATAAGGTAGACCTTGGCAAGTCCAAGGGAGATGTCGATGGGGTCCACGGTGAGGGTCCCTGGGTGGGTCTGGTAATAGACGATAACGCGTGTATTCGTTGTGGTGCGTGCGCGGAGGCCTGCTGGGAAGATTCTATATCTATGGTACAGTACAGGGAAGTTACGGGACAAAAGGAAACGGTTCATGGGTAAGTCTGGAGTCCGGACAAAAAAGGCACCGAAGGCGGAAAAGGTAGAGAAGGTTGCCCGTCGCGAGGCAATGAGAAAGGGCCTCTTTTTTGCCTGCTGGGGCGTGTTTCTAGGGTTTGCGGGCATGTTGGGCGTAAGCATCATTCGCTTTGCGTACCCGAGGATAGTCTGGGAGCCGTCGAGCTTATTCAAGGTGGGTAAACCCGATGACTACAAGGTAGGTGGGGTCACTGTGATGGGAGACCGCAGGGTGTTTCTGATCAGGGATGAGAAGGGTTTTTACGCGCTTTCAGCCATCTGTACCCATCTGGGTTGCCAACCCCTCTGGGAGGAGGACAACCAGATATTCATGTGTCCTTGTCACGGCGGGCGCTTCTACAAAAACGGGATAAATTTTGCCGGTCCCCCTCCGAGGCCATTGCCAAGGTTTTTCATGAAATTTGCCCCTGATGGACGTATGATGGTGGATAAGTCTAAAGAGGTCAAGATGGATTTCTTCTTAAAGGTATGAGGGTTAGCTTATGAAATGGGTTCCTTTAGGACTTGTTAGATATACGTTTTGCCTGGGCGGACTGAGTGCCTTCTTTTTCTTGATATGTATCCTTACCGGTCCGTTTCTGCTGATGTATTACATTCCCAGTGTGGATAGGGCATGGGCGGACGTCCAGGACCTGAGCAACGTGGTGCCCTTTGGCAGGTTTCTCAGGAACGTTCACAGATGGGCGGCATGTCTGATGGTTGTATGTGTGCCCCTTCACATGTTAAGGGTTTTTCTCCAGGGCGCCTACAAGCCGCCGAGACAGCTCAACTGGCTTGTGGGGGTTACACTCCTGTTGCTGACATACCTGATGGCCTTTACGGGGTATCTTCTCCCCTGGGACAATGAGGCATACTGGGCGGCTACGGTGGGTATGACTATGGGAGAGAACAGCCCTATAATCGGGGCCAAGGGCCCGTTCAGTATCCTGCCCCCGGACAAGGACATAGCTTATATGCTAAGAGGCGGCACCATCCTGGCCCAACCATCTCTGACACGCTTCTTTTTTGCCCACTGCGTGGCCCTTCCAGGGGCCATGGCCGGATTGATGGGACTTCATTTCTTTAACATCCACAAGGCGGGCGGGATGTCGGGTCCGCTGTAAACGATAATAGAGGTTATAGTCTGATAAGTGTGATAAGGTTGACTGGACGAGTTAATTTGCTGGAGGTACTATAGACGACAGTGTCTTCTGGACCGCATACTGGTGAAGAACGTTACAGGGTAATGACCGTTGTTAAGGGAGAGGCCCTTACTTCAAGGGATATCTACGAGCGGCCGCCCGGTTACGAGCTCTTCTTTCCGAATTTCGTGATGAAAGAGCTCTGCGTGGGGTTGTTCTTCCTTATCCTCATCTTCGTGTGGTCATTCTTCAAGAACGCCCCGCTTTACGAACTGGCAGACCCTACAAGCACCCCGGACCACATAAAGGCCGCCTGGTACTTTTGCGGCCTGCAGGAGCTACTGGCCTACTTTGACCCCTATCTGGCCGGGGTTATTATCCCGAGTTCCATTATGGCAGGGCTTTACCTTGCGCCCTTCCTCGACCCCGATCCTGTAAAGGGCATAGGACGTTTTGCCTGGAGGGACAGGACGTTTGCCATGTGTACTTTCCTGGGCGGGTTTGTGTTCTGGTGGATGCTGTTAATAGTAGGATGGTATTTAAGGGGACCGTTGTGGGCCTTTTACTGGCCTTGGCAAGACCAGCACGTTATAAAGATTTCAGATGCCGTAATGTGGGACTTCCCTTTGCCTGTGGGTCTTGCCTATATAGTCATCTTCTTTGCAATTGGGGTAATCTTACCCGCAATCGTATTCCCGCGTTTCTTCTATCGTATGGGGATAATAAGGTATGTAATAACGATGAACCTGTGGACGGGAATGATATTTGTTGCGGCTAAGATACTCTTGAGAAACACATTAAACATAAAATATATCCTTGTTACACCCTGGTTTAACGTGTGAGGACGATAAGATATGCCATTTCCTATTAACCTGAGTCTGCCGTGGCTTATAGCGTTTTTGATAGCTTCATGCACCCTTGTCGCAGTTGCCGCTATATGGATATTTACGGAGTGGGGCGACCCTGTCTGGAAGCGATATCAGGAGAAAGAACTGGCCGTAATGCTCGAGGGTCTCGAAAAAGAGTTGCCTATCCTGAAAGACCCAAAATGGGGCGACCCGGCAAAGGTAAAGATTGCCGAGGCCTCTATAGAGTACCTTAAACGCCCCGACTACCAGATTAAGCAGATTATACTGAAGGGTCAGGGTAACTGGGCGAAAGGTACTTCCGGTACCCCGGTCGACAGGTGCATGACATGTCATATAGACGAAGATAAGCTTGACAAGCTACACCCGACGACCAGAGACCACTTTCCGTTTGACGTCTATGGTTGCACGATGTGCCACGAGGGGCAGGGCAGGGTGTTGAGGACCAAGGAGGAGGCCCATATGGGGCTTCTCCGCAACAGACAGGAGATGATGGGTAGGGTGCAGCGTCCCGAAGAGATCTTGGCCCTTTGGGACAGAATGGCCAAGCTCTCTATTCAGCCGGGCCTGAAGGCCTTTAATTTTAGGGACTACAATGCTGCCGGTGAGGACCTGGTGTACGTAGGCAGCTTTGCCTGTCTTAAGTGCCACAGGAAACTCAACCCGCGTCACGTCGAGAGGTGGGAGCCGAAGTTTAAGACCTGGGAGAGGGTTACAAGGTCCAAGGACTATATCGAAGGAGACAATGATTACCGCAAGAAATGCCTGAAATGCCACACCACGGGTTATGACGAGAGGACAGACAAGTATTCCGAAGAAAATGTCACCTGCGAGTCATGTCACGGGCCGGGAGAGATGTTTGCAAAGTTTATGGCCGAGGACAAACTGGCAGAGGCGGCCTTAGTAACTCACGACGTGTTTAGCTACGAGGTCTGTGGCAGGTGCCATGTGCCGTACAGACACGACATGAGAGAGGCCATGCTGGTGGCGCAAGAGGATAAGGAGTTCTCCGACTGGCTGGCGGCGGCATTTGACGAGGAGTCCGACGAGCTTTACGCAGGTATCTCTGGAGAAGCGGAGGCCCTTGGGCTCGATAAGCTGAAGGGACTTAAAGGAGTTGGGGACTCGCTGGATGCGATGTTGGAGGATATGAGGGCTTTATTGCTTGAGCAAGAAGGGGCTGTTCAGACCGCCGGGGAGGTGGAGCCCGCCGAGGAAGGGCTGCCACATCCGCTCAGGGCCGGGCTGGAGCTTCCCGAGCCTCTTGACATTAGCGCAGAGGAGGCGCGTGCGGAAGCCCCGGAGAAATTGTTTATAACCAAGGAGGCGTCTTGACGCCTTACCGTGGAGGTTATTGGTTCATCCCGCTCGAGGCGGGCTTGAAGCAGCCTGCATGGGCGCCTCTGAAAGAAGCAGCTCATAGACATAGACGAGCTCGATAATTACACACGTTATGTTGAGTGAGTGTGAAAGGAAGGGGGGTGATAGAAAAAGGAGTGAAGTTATTGCTAATTGTTTGTTAGTTGAAGTGAAACTTCAAAGAAGGGGGAAAATGAGTATGAGACTATGGAATTTACTTGCAGTGTTTGTCTGTATGGCGCTGATTTTCTCTGCAGCGCTTAATACAGCACAAGCTCAGCCTGTGCCACGTAGTGCTGATTCTAAAGTGGCCGCAGACCTCCCTGAAACCGATCTGATGTACCCGGGGAAGATGAGGGTTGCCTGGGCCGAATGGGTAGGGCTTGAGATGGGCAGTGGTCCATTCAGAAAGCTCTATAAGCCCATCGCCATGCATATGTACATCGCCCCCACGAAGCATTACATCAGACCTGACATGTCCGGGTTTGCCGCGATGTTTAAGAAGTTCAAACCCGACCAGTGTGAGGATTGTCATCTTGAGGTTACCCCCGGTTGGGTCCATATGTGGGAGGACTCGGCCCATGGTAAACCAAGGGGCACGGCGAAGTGGGCTGGAAAGACTGCAGCGATAGAGAAGAACCTTGGCTTCCCGATCACAAAGGTAGGTTGCGCGCAGTGCCATGGCTCAAGCCATGAGGTACTTCAGATGCCCTACATTGACAACGCTTGTTCTCACTGCCACTTACAGCAGTGCGAGGAGTTTGTCTCGGAGAAGAAGGACGGAAGGCCAAGCCACTACCACAGCTGGATTTCAGAGGTAGTACCTCCCTGGTATATTGAAAACTACCGGAGGGGAGAGGGTGCCGGCCAGATTGGCTGCGACGTATGTCACCCTGAGATGCAGCGCTGTGACGGCTGCCACATGAGGCACACTTTTGGTACCAAGACGGCGAAGAAGCCGGGTACCTGCGGAAAGTGCCACATGGGTTATGACCACCTGGATTATGAGTCCTATATCAAGTCTGCCATGGGTGTAGTTTATCAGGACACCGGCACTACTTGGGACTGGGACGCAAATCTGGCAGACATCGTTCCCGGAAAGGACTGGAAGGCACCGACCTGTGCCTACTGCCATATGTATCAGGGCAGCGGCAAATGGGGTCATAACGTGACTTCCAATGGCATCTGGCGTATGGGCGTCTATAAGCCCAAGCAGAGGAACTATGAGTACAAATCCGCTTTGAAGAACGCTCCCTACGGTATAAACATACCGCCTCTTGACAGGATAATCGACGTTGATGCTCCTGACAATAAGAGGAAGAGGGAGACCTGGATTGAACTCTGCGCCAACTGCCACAGTCCGCGTTTTGCCAGGCTCTGGTTGGAGAACCTGGATACGTACATGTTGATAGGGTGGCAGCACACGGATGCTTCAATGGCGGTTCTGGATACCCTGTATGCAGAAGGGGCTATTGTACCCACGCCGACCAATCGTGACCCATGGTATCTGGGCGATGTGCTTGCCGGGATACTGGGTCCGAAGAAGCTGGGACAGGACCTCTACAATGCCTTTAATACGACGAAGGGGTACTTCCCGATTTACGGGCCTATCCTGGCTACCGGTGACCACTATCTTGTAGGTCCCGGTCGTCCGCACACGATAGAGCTCCTTCTCGACGAGCAGTGGTTCAGCAGTCTGCTCAAAGGCTTCAAGGGCACTGCCCATGCGCAGCAGGATTACTCCTGGTGGTATGGTTGGGCGCCTATGGTGCAAGGCCAGGCCAAGGTACAGACTATGGCAGTCAACCTGCGCAGGATGAAGGCCATAGAGAAGAAGTTGGGTATCGATACCCTTGGTCAGCTACCAAGCGACCCGATCATATTTGCGCATACGCCGCTGTATGAAACGGGCGGTCCTGGTAAACCCAGGAAGACAGCCGATCCAGAAGAGAAGTAGTTTCTGTTTAGTATAAAGAGGTGCCGTCTACCCAACGGTGGGCGGCGCCTCTTTTTTGTGATATCGGCGGCGTTTTTTGTCGAACGGCAATAATGTGCATTGACATAATACACCGCACTGTTGAAATTACCCCTCACTGGAGACTACCGATGAAAACCGGGCATGACTGGGGACATATTTAAATGAACGAATATGCCCCGGCATATTGCCCCCTGACAAGAAACTCGCACACCTGCGTACACAATAGTGTGTATCCACGGGGACAGACATAAGTTGTGAGGGCATCACCGCTTGCATGTTGTGTTGGCATTTTGGTGAATTGTTTGCAACACATTAACCAGCATCATTTTTCAGAAAATATGTTGAATTTCTTTATTTACTAATTACACGGTTTTCAATACTATATATTTACGAGTATCTTTATTTACACAAAGGCAAGTGCGTTGTAAATGGTATGCCAATTGCGTGTTGTTAATGTAATGCAATTGTTGTTCTTGTCGAAAGTTACGACATTTTGGGGGGTTTGAAAAATCGGTCTGTAAGCAAACATGATGCGCTGACTGACGGACCCTGAAAAGGCATGGCTTTGCGGGCGTGCGAGTTGGGGCACGCTAAAGTCTGGAACTGGAGCGGGAACAATCAGCGGCCGCCTGTATAGATGAAACTATCTCAATAAACGTTTGTTTTTTTGGGGGACATATGCCTTATAGCCTTAGGTGTTCAAAGGAGTGTGAATGAAAGTTGTATGCGACCCCCAGTCTACTTTTGGGAAGGAGGAGGATATCACCAATGCCACTTAAGGGTGAAACCGACGCCACTGTGTCGTTAGATGTAAAGAGTTCAATTGAGGTTCAACCGACCGACCTAAAGGTCAACCCCGCAGGAAAGGTTACGATCTCCCTGCCCTCAATAAAAATAAAGCTGCCGGATATCAGGGTGAAGCTCTGGTTTTTGCCCCTCATCCGTGTGAGTAGTCTAGAGGCGACAATAGAGCCTGCAGACGTCCGGGTGGATTTAACGGAAACCGTAATGCAGGCGAGCATAGAGCGCCCCAGCAAGATCGATATCCTTACCAATGGCGAGGTAAAGACACGCGCCAAGCTGGAAGGCTCAGGCAGCATGCAAGGCGGGCCCATAAGCCTGGAGATTCCGGCGGACTGATTTTTTTTGGGCGAAGATCTAAATCTTGGGGCAAACGGACCTATTGCTCTGTAGCACACCGCCAAGGTAGGCTGCACAACCCTTGAATTGTTAAATGAAAAGGGTGTATTAGCCGTACAGACTGGTAATTTAGGCCTCGAGTGAGACAACTCTCTTTCCCTATTCGTTCTCGGCAAGTGAGGAAGCGCCAACCTCACATAAAGAACCTGCCTTCCTCTTTGATTTTCACAGGAACCCGCCTCAAGTAGCCTTTCTATTGACAGCGAGAACCGTAGGCTGGATGCTTCACGTCCGTCTGCCTCTAGACATATAGTTAGTCGAAAAGACTTTGCCCACTCAGATAGACCTGTCCCGATACGTAACTTAGACAAAAAGCCTCCTGAACGGATTATGAAGCGCCTTTAAGTACCGTGTATCCGCCCCCCCTCCCCCCTCCACACCGAGCTGCTTCCTCAAGTAAAATGTGGTCAAAAAATGTTTCTTTAGGCGTTCCTTTTGAGGTAAAATGCTGGACTTAGGGTATGCAGGGCAGAAACACCCTGCCGCGCTCATGCCCGAAAAGGGGTTGTGAAAGGTGTATCTCTGAGA
>JAZGAY010000039.1:0-4278 GCA_036475985.1 Candidatus Brocadiales bacterium | reverse complement strand
CGCAATACTGACGCCGATGATGTTCCTCATTGGTCTCGCGATGCTCTTTCTCGTTCTTTATTTTACCGGAGCCTTTGCCACCAACTTTATCGGCAAGAGGATTATCGGTTTCGGTGAGAGTATACTTGCGAGAATGCCTCTGGTAAAGAACATCTACGGTACGACAAAACAGCTTATCCGCAGTGCCGCCATGCCCGGGAAAGGGGCCTTTCAACGCGTTGTGTTGGTGGATTTCCCAAGAAAGGGCTCGAAGGCCCTTGGCTTTGTAACCGGTTCCCTTGAAGACAAGGACAGAAACCGGTTGATAAGCGTCTTTGTCTCAACCTCTCCTAATCCCACCTCGGGCTTTGTAGTGTTCTATCACGAGTCAGAGGTGGAGGACACTCATCTCAGCGTTGAGGAGGGGTTCAAGATCATTGTCTCCGGCGGCATCCTTACACCTGGTTTTAAGGAAGAAATTGGCAAGATCGATTCTACTCAATAACTCTCTACAGTCCCACACAGCTCGTTTTTGCCAGCCCTAGCTTAATCGTGTATCCAAAAATGCTAAGAGTTAAACAGGCGTTCTCCATGCAGAGGGTTGAAGACGTTCCTTCTGCAATCGAAGGAGAACTCGCAGGGCTCCAGCTTGGCCAAAAGATAAAGCCGGGCGACACCGTGGCAATTACCGCCGGCAGCAGGGGTATCTGCGAGATTGTACCCATTACCAGAACGGTAATAGATGCGCTGAAACGTCTTGGTGCAGGGCCGTTCATCGTTCCGGCCATGGGCAGTCATGGCGGTGCATCACCACAGGGTCAAGCCGCTGTACTTGCCGGCAATGGAATAACAGAGCCCAGTATGGGAGTACCCATCAGGTCGTCGATGGACGTGGTAAATACTGGCGAGAGTCCCTTTGGTTTCCCCATCTATATAGACAAGAAAGCCACGGAAGCAGACCACATCGTCCTCATCAACCGTATTATGACACATACACGATTTAGCGGTAAAATCGAAAGTGGTCTCTGTAAGATGCTACTCGTGGGATTGGGCAAGCATAAAGGTGCCACAATATACCACCGCGCGACCCAGGAGCACTCATTCGATGAGGTTGTAAATACTATAATTCCCATCGTCCTCAAAAGACTTCCAGTCCTCTTCGGCCTGGCCATTATAGAAAATGCACGAGGCGATGTTGCAGAGATAGAGGCCATAGAGCCTCAGAAGTTTTTGGAACGGGAACCGGAACTGCTTGAAAGAGCCATCGATTTAAGGCCAAAGTTGCCGTTTGATGAAATAGACCTGCTAATCGTAGACGAAATGGGTAAAGACATTTCCGGCACCGGTATGGACACGTCAATCATCGGAAAGAAAGATGATTCTATCGTCAAAATAAAAAGAATATTTGTAAGGGACCTTACGGATAGGTCTAAAGGTAATGCGTGCGGGATAGGGCTTGCGGATTTTACGTCCACGCGTCTGCTTGACAAGATAAACTATGTCGATACATACATAAACTGTATTACCGGTCTGAGACCCGAAGGGGCCAGGATACCTGTCACCTATACTAACGACAGGGAGGCCCTGGAGGCTGCAATACACACCCTGGGTCTTATAGAACCTGAACGCGCACGCCTGATAAGGATAAAAAACACCAAAGACCTCGAAGAGCTGAGGGTCTCTGAGGCCTACATCAAAGAGCTAGATGAGAACCCGCAGCTTCAAATACTCTCAGGACCAGAAACAATGTCGTTCAGTCCCGATGGGAACCTGTTATCGTAATTCTTTAACCGTGCCCTCTGGTTCGTCACAAGAATTCCTCTAGACGGGCGACAACGCCCTTAAAAGGTAGGGCCTGTGTGGTAAACCCCTGCTGCCGCAACCAGGTCTCCAGCCTGGCCGGGTTTGTTCCTGAATATTTGACCGTATACCTGTTAGTGTTCTTGTCGAGGTCCATCTCGGCCTCAACCACAAGCAACCCCATATTGTCCATAAGGAGGGCCACCCTCTTGTAACAATCTCCTGTGGCCTCACCATCGTCAGGGGAAAGCATGTGCTCCTCGCCGGCTGCATCGAGCATCCCGTTAAACCTGGTGTCTACCCTCTCCTTGAGTTCGTCCGGAAATGAACCTTGTTTAGACATTTCCAACCCCGATGAACACTTAAGAAAACCGATGCGCCTTCCTACTAAAGAGGTTATGGCACTTGCCTGAAGTATATGGATGTGATACGTTGATGTCAAACGGGAATGGATGGGGCCCGGTGGTCCTGACGGACTTCAAATCCGGTTTGTCCGCCTAATAAGCGGATAGGTGAGTTCGACTCTCACACATTCCCGCCACTATACTTCAAATAACTATCGCGACCTATTACGCAAAGATACTTGGGCAACTCATGAATTGTCCTGCTATCCCGCAATCCTCCTCCTAAAGCAAGGCCCGGAAACAAATTATTCCTCCTCATCCTTCTCTTTGAACAGCTTATGGCAGGCTTTGCAGGTACCTCTTACCACCGTGAACTCTCGTTGTACGTCACGGGTGTTACGCCCCCTTGCGGCCATGATGAGGGAATGTATCGCGACCCTGAACCTGTCACCAACTATAATAAACTCGGTCGGTACCCCTGAGGTGTGCTGCCTGTAGTACAGGGTAATGCACCGGCCCGCTATCAGGTCTTCTACCTCTTTTCCCGAGGCCTTTGTCTCCTCCCAGTCTTCCTTTTTGATGCTCCTGCTGAGCCGTCTCATGGCACGCGATGTTGCGGCCATGGCCTCTTTAAGGCCGCCGGTTGTCTTAAGTTCTATGGGCTCCTCTTCTTCCAGTTTCCGCCCGTCCCACTCCTGCTCTGCCCACTCGTCAAGCGGGGGTATTTCCTCTTTAAAGAATTCTTCTTCCTCTTCTCTCAACGCCACCACTGTTTCTTCTTCAGGCCGCTTCCTGCACGATGTGGCCTGCGCCGCAATAAACAGCAGTATAAGGACAAGACAGAGGGCCTTCTTCATATCGTTTTCGGGGAAGTCATCCCACTCTCCTTCATGAACATGAACATGAACCTGCTGTAATCTCTACAAAAATCACTCTGTCTTAACTGTATACCGTCACGAGTCTGCATAAAGACAGAGTCCTTCAGCCGCCCCAAGGCCCCGGCTCACGGTGGCTATCGCCACGTTCTTCTTATATCGCTATCTTTCCTCTCTGAATTCCTGATGACACTTCTCACAGTCTTCCTTCATGCTAACGTAGTGCGTCCTGGCAATGTCGTATTTGTTGTATCTCTCCGCCATAAGAAGCTTTAGCACATGGCTGTTGAAATCCTGGCTTATGAGCACAAACTTTCTCGGCGCCTTGCCATGGGTCTTTATGTAAAGGTTGACGCAACGCTGCCCTATCAGGTCTTCCAGCTTCTTGGCCGAGACCCTTGCAGACGACCAGTTACCGGTTTCCATGGCCGACTCGAGGTTCTTCATGTATTTTGCAGAGGCCTTCATGGCATCCTTTAGTTCCGCATCAGTTGCCCTCTCCGATGACTGTTTGCCGGGGGCCCCTTCACGTTCCGCCGACGGCCCCACTCCCTCACGAGAGTAACAAGACCAATCACAGGAGGGAATGCTTACAAGGAGACAAAACAAACCTACTATCGTAAAAAGGTATTTTCGCATGTTTGTAGTCCTTTTGTCCTATACGTTGTTTTTAGACTATTATAGGCAATTGTTTTGGAACGTCAGACACAAGGATGTAGCACATTTTAAGAATCTTTGCAAATGGTTTATTACTTCTGAGGTTATGATGATGGGGGTAGACACTACGATACGATACCGAATTTGTTTGGCGATTCGACACGCATTGACATGCATATAGAGAGGACAGTTGCCCGGCAGGGAAAAGCAAAATCGCAGCGGGCGAAGCCCAAAGAAAAATACATACCCACTAAAGGCATGGGCAAACTGGCAAGCGACTGGCTCCACAAAGACTCCTGCCTGCACAGGGCGAGAGAAAGGGGAGGAAACACCTGGCGTGTGGCCCGCTGACCATCACTTTCTACTCATAAATCTCCTAACAACCCCGGTCAAAACAAGAAAAAATCCGAGAACCAACACGACAGCCGCTATTGTACGTATTGTATCTGCAGTCATCTTCACACCTTCCTTTCCGGGGTATTTGAACCCCTTCGCCCAAACACGTGTATACCGCAGTCAAGATTTTAGATAAAAAACACGGTGTACTTCACATTTTGGCTGTTTCGGAGCATGAGGGAAATGTTAGGTTGTCTTGAAATCGTGGGTTATGATGTGGTGTTTTC